>NZ_RPSJ01000010.1:0-260521 GCF_003946765.1 Bacillus sp. 2D03
TCGATAACTTTCATTTCCGTTCAAATAACGTAGAACGATTTGTATTTTTTCATCAGCTGTAAATTTAGCCATAGAAAAACTGCACCCCCAATTGTTAGACTGTGTCTAACAATTGGGGTGCAGTTCATAACTGCTCTTTTTTATTTTGGTTTCTTGCATTTCTATATAAATTTTTTAATCCTATTCGTACTATTTTTGCAACTTAAAATATCACTAATACGTAAACCTGTATTGTATAACAATTTTACTACATTGTTTGGGACAAATTTTAATTTAAACCATATATTATCTATATTTATTAAACCTTTTCTGTTTTTGGAAATGAGATACCAAAAACTGTTTTATTCCATGGACTACTTTCAACCCATATCCTGCCCTGGTTTTTTTCTACTAAGGATTTAGCAATAGCAAGCCCTAATCCGCTACCTCCATTAATAGAATTTCTTGATTGGTCACCACGATACATTCGTTCAAATACATGATCTAAATCATGTTCCGCGATTCCCTGTCCTTTATCCCAAACAAGCAATTGGAATTCTTGATTTGATTCCATGAGTTCTATCCCAAGTACTTTTCCTTCTTTCCCATATAAAATAGCATTTTTTATTAGGTTATCTATAATTCTTATAATACTTAGATAATCAGCCGTGATAAAACATTTTGTTTTTGGCAAACTAAGCTTTAACTCCAAATTATTCTTCTTGATTTCAGGCAAATACTCAATTAATACTTCTCTGGTAATTTCAGTTAATTCTAGAGATTCAGGATTTATTAAAACTTCATCTGCATCTAGCTTTGCCATATTAAATATTTCATTGATTAATTGCTTTAAGTTGCTGGATTTTTTTGAAATAATTTCAAGATACTCTTTTTTCTCTTCTCGAGAAACAGCTATATCATCTTTTAAAGCATCAATATATCCTATAATAGATGTAAGAGGAGTTCTGATATCATGAGAAATACTTGATAAGAGCCTTTTTCTAGCATTTTGAGCTTTAATGGATTCGATTTGAACTCTCTCTAACTGTTCAATTAATTCATTCACAGAAAATATCATTTTATTAAATACATTATCTTCATTTACAATTAACCTTGTTGTTAAATTCCCTTTAATTACACGTTGTAACTCCTCAATCATTATTTTCAAACGATTAACGAAGTGGAACCTTATAAGTAAGAGAAAAGTCGTAAAGAAAAATAGTACTATGTACAAAACAAGTTTATTTATTCCTAATAGCTGATTATTTAAATCTGTAAAAAAAAGTCCTATAATACATAATAATTGAAGAATATTAAGTAAGATAATTTTATCGCTATACATTTTGGTCACCTACAAACTTATATCCGATTCCCCAAACTGTTTGTATTAATTGAGGATTAGAGGGATCCACTTCTATTTTTTTTCTAAGTTTTCGAATATGGACCATGACAGTATTATCATCTTCTAAATAGTTGTCCCCCCAAACATTACGGAACAACTGAGATTTTGTAAACACTTGCTCCGGATTTAAAGCAAAAAACCTTAGTAGTTCCATCTCTTTTGCAGTTAAAGGAATCTCTTTCCCCTCTTTGAAAACAGTATATTTTTTCATATCAATTGAGATTTCTTTAAACTCTATACGTGTTTGTTCTCTATCCCCTGCTTCACTTCCTAAAACTAAAAATCTCCTCATAAGAGCTTTAACTCTAGCTACTACCTCATTTATACTAAAAGGTTTTGTAATATAATCATCTGCGCCCATACTTAAACCTAATATCTTATCAGTTTCATGATTTTTAGCAGTGAGCATTAGAATAGGAACATTCGTTTTTTCTCTTAATTTTCTGCAGACCTCAATCCCATCAATTTTTGGCATCATAAGATCTAATATAAACAGATCATATTTGTTTTTATTAAATAACGAAAGAGCGTGCTCGCCATCTATAGCAACATCAACCTTATATAATTCTCGCTCCATATATTTTTTTAATAAATCTCTAATTTCTTTTTCATCATCCGCTATAAGAATTCTAATTTCTCGCAAAATAACACCTGCTTTCATAATTTCTATTATACATGTCCAAAATTATTGCGCTTATTCTCTTTAATTTACAAGTCATTAAAATAAGAAAATTGGCATTTCTTTAAAGAAATGCCAATTCTCAAAAATTAAACTGTTTCAAACGCCAATATGTCGTTTATTATATTAGCATTCTTTTTAAGAATATCTAGCTTTGAATTTGATAACATTTCCATATGAGTTCCGTACCCTTGAATTATCCTGAAATTCTTCGTAGTAGCATTCTCCCACAGTAAATTATTTTCATCTTCTTTTTCTTTTACTGATTTTATATAACTTATATTTCCATCAATACTACCATTTGTTGTTGTACTCTGTACATACATATAAGACTTCATAATTAATTCTATCAAATAATCACTAGCTAATTTCTCTAAATCTTTATATTTTTTCAGATTGAATTTTTCATGAAGCTCTCTCTTACACTCTTCCTCTGTATAAAGATTCTGTTCTACAATCGTACGGTATTTTGAATCAATAAGAATAAGATTTTCTACTTCTAAACCTTGTCTATTCAATTCTTTTGCCACATCGAAGGCAAGAATTCCACCAGCTGAATATCCCACTAATGTGTACGGTCCTTCTGATTGAATATCTTTTATTATTTTAACATATTGTGCAATTCTATTTTCAGATTTAATAAAATTAAAACTGTAAACCGAATATGACTCAATATGCTTTGCTAGCCCCATATATGCTATTCCTATTGAAGCAGCAGGTGGGAAACAAAATAGTTTTTTATTGGTGCTTGTTGAGCTACTAAGTTGAATACAATCCTCTGTATAATCCTTTAACATTTCTTTTGCGCCTTCTAAGAACGCTGAAAAACTTCGGACTGTAGGTTTATCAAATACATCTTTAAACGGTACTCTAAAGTTTAACTCTGCAACTATCCTTGAAACAAATGTCATAACGTTTAAAGAGTTCGCTCCGATATCAAATAAATTAGTATTCATACCTATTTTTTTGATATTTAAAATTTCTTCCCATATTCTAACAATTTTTTCTTCTAAATCATTTCTTGGTGGTTCGTATTCTAATTCATATTTGACATTTCCATCTGGTGCTGGTAATGAATTTATATCTATTTTACCATTTGTTGTCAACGGTAATTCCTTAAGCTGTGTAAAAAATGCCGGTATCATATAATTTGGAAGTTCTTTTGATAAATATCTTCGCATCTCTGTAACAGTAATTGCTTTTTCTTTATTCTCTAAAACAACATATGCACAAAGATACTGACTATTCTCACCGTCTATTCTTGCAACAACTTTTGTTTCTTTTATATTATCTAATTTTAGAATTTGATTCTCTATTTCTCCTAATTCAATTCTATAACCACGAATTTTTACTTGATGGTCAGTTCTCCCTATAAATTCGATATTTCCACTAGGCAACCATCTTGCAAGATCCCCTGTTCGATACATCTTTGCTCCAGGTACATATGGATTTGATATAAATTTTTCTGCTGTCAATTCAGGTCTATTTAAATAACCTGTAGCAACACCATCTCCACTTATATAAAGTTCTCCTTCTATTCCTACTGGTAATATATTTTGATTATCATCCAATATATAAATTTGAACATTATCAATTGGCTTCCCAATAGGTACCGATATGTGTTTATCGTCATTAAGGCTATATTTATAAATCATACAGCCAATTGTTGTTTCTGTTGGACCATACTCATTATAGATTTCAACATTATGATTGAAACTTTTTGAAATCTCTCTTGCTAACTCAGTCTTTAAATCTTCTCCACCCACTATTAATCGTTTTATACTTGAATTGCTGTTATCAATATCTCTTATCAATCTTAAATGGGATGGTGTCAATTTTACTATACCTACTCTATTATCCTTAAAGATTTTTCTTATAATTGGTTCATCCCCATCATTATTGTAAATAACTATTTTATTTCCAGAAATTAATGGTGTGAATAATGATGTAATTGTAAGGTCAAATGAGAAAGATGAATATAAGGCAAAATCTAAGGCCTCTCCTTTGACATATTCCTTATTTGCCCATGTTATATAATTGACTAGGCCTCGTTGCTTAAGCATAGTTCCCTTTGGCATACCTGTAGAACCCGAAGTATAAATCATATAAGCTAGATTGTTAGTATTACTTGTTACTTTTATATTTTCAGTAGAATAATGATTATACTCTTCATCTAAAAATACTATTTCTTTGCTTAACCTCACTGCATCTTTACCTTTTGTAAGTATTATATTTGTTCCACTATCTTCTACTATATACTTAATTCGTTCTTCAGGATATTCAGGATCTATTGGTAAATATGCTGCTCCAGATTTTAAAATCCCCATAATTCCTATAATCATCTCTAGAGAACGTTCAAGCATGATACCTACAACTGTGTCTGGTTGAACTCCTTTATTCTGGAGTATCCTAGCTATTTGGTTAGATTTTTCATTAAGTTCTTTATAAGTAAGTTGCTGCTTATCAAATACCACAGCTACCTTATTTGGAGTCCGTTCTACCTGTTCTTCAAATAAGCGATGAATTGTTTTTTCTTTTGGATACTCTGCCTTTGTTTCATTAAACTCATTCAAGAAATAATGCTTTTCTTCTTTTGAAAGGATTTCTAATTGATTCACATTTTTATGTTCATCCTGCACAACTTGGTCCGTAACATTTTTCAGATGATTTGCTATGTTCTGGATGAGTTTTTCTGAATAGAGATTTCCATCATATGATATTTTGAGAACAAGCTGTTCACCTGGAACGACAACTATTGTAAATCCATAGTTGGTTTGTTCAATCCCTTTAATATCCTTAAACACGAAACTACTCTTACTTTCTTCTTCCTGAAGTAAACGTTCATCAAGTGCATAATTCTCAAAAATCATTACATGATCAATTAAATCCCTTTTTAAATCACTAAGAGACTGTATATCTGAAAGATTCATATAGTTGTATGCTTGGCTTTCTATTGCTTGTTGCTGTACCTCTTTTAAAATATTTTTAAAGCTCTTCTGTTCTTTTATATTAATTCTCGTTGGAATTGCATTAATGAATAATCCAACCATTTTTTCAATTCCAGCTACTTTGGCATCTCTACCAGAAACGACAGAACCGAATACAACATCGTCTGTATGATTATACTTGGCTAAAATAATCCCCCATAAAGTTTGTAGCACAGTGTTTAACGTAACATTATTTTGATTAGCCAATTCAGTCATTTTTTTCGTAAGTTCCCTTGAAAATTCAATGAGCGTCTCTTGTCCATGGTACTCTCTTGTACTATCAATTTTGAACGATGGAACTTTCGCGGGTTTTTGATATCCTGCTAAATATTGTTTCCAATATTGAATTCCCTCTTCTTTTTCCTGTTCTCCTAACCATCTAATATAATCACTATATGGTCTTGGCTCTTCTAAATTAGGATACTGTCCTACTTGTTTGTTTCCATAGATATGGAACAATTCTCCCAAAATAATACCTCTGCCCCATCCATCGAACAAGATGTGATGATTACTCCATATAATTGTATAAGCCTTATCATCAGTTTGAATAAGTTCCAGTCTAATTAAGACATCTTTACTAAAATCAAAACCTTTTTCTCGATCTTGTTCAATGTAGGTTGTTATACTTTCTTTTTGCTGATCTATTCCTTGCTGTCTAATATCTCGGTATCTAAAGCCAATCTTTCGACCTTTTATAATTACATTTTTTGGTTGTTCTGTAATTTCATATTCAATTGCTGTCCGAAGGATTTCATGTCTTTTCATAATATCGTTCAAGCTTTCCTCGAATAAGTTGACATCAATAAACCCTTTGACATCAATGACAAGTTGTTCAAAGTATGCACCTGATTGTGGATCTTCTAATGCATGGAATAGCATACCCTGTTGCATATTAGCTAATGGATAAATCTTTTCTATTTCTCCCCACCTATTTTTCGCCTTGATTTCCTCTAGTTGTTCGAAGCTTAATTCTTTGTCTCCATAGTCAAATGGTGTTTTTTCAGCCTGTTCCTTAGAAATGCAATGATGGATTACATCAAGAAGAGCAGCCTTGAAAGCTTCTGTAAACTCCACTACGACATCCTCTGCATATACTTTTGTATTATAAGTCGTATCAATAGTGAGCTTTCCATCTAAGACAATAGCATTCATTTCTATAGGTGTTTCTCTTGTATGTTTACCTCCAATCGACTCTCCTGCCGATATCCAAGAAGAAGAAAAAATTGTATTATTGAGATCTGCATCCATTTGACCTAAGTAATTAAACAAAATAGGTGGCTGTTCAATATTCCATAAATCTGGATCTCCACTCAATTGTTTTAAAACCCCATAGCCTATTCCCTTATTCGGAATTCTTCTAAGAGACTCTTTCACTGTTTTAATAGTCATTGAAAGGTCCTTTTCATCTCCTAAATTGATGTATACAGGATATTTGGTTGTAAACCATCCAACTGTTCGGCTAATATCTACATTTTTTATAATCCGTTCTCTACCATGGCCCTCTAGACTAATCCTAATTTTATTTTCACCAGTTACTCTCCTTGTAGCTATTAAAAGAGCACTAATCAGTAAATCATTGATTTCAGTATGATATGCTTGATTTGTTTCTCTTAACAATCGGCTTGTTTCCTCTATTCCGAGAGCGGTACTAAAAGTATCACTATCCTCATATCGGAATAGTCCAACTTCCTCTTTTTTCTCTAAAAAGTTAACATTATCCTTTAATGTGTTCACCCAATATTGCTTTTCTCTAAGGATTTTTGCACTCTTAGCATACTCGTTGAGCTGAGTAGCATACTCTTTATAAGAAGTCGTTTTTGGATAAAACGCTATTGGCTCGCCTTTCATTAGCTGGCTGTATCCAAGTGCAAAATCTTCAAATAGGATTCTCCAAGAGATTCCATCCACCACAAGGTGATGAATAATAAGTAACAGATGGTCTCCAACATTCGTCTTAAACTGTGCTACATTTACAAGAGGTCCTTCTTGTATATCAATTTTCTTCTGTAATATTGTCGCAAGTTCTTGAATTTTCACATCTGGATTATCTTCTCTCGAAACGTCATAAACATTAAAACCAAATTGATTTTTTTCCACTTCTCGATTGAATTGAAGTACTTCATTATTCTCCTCTTTATAAATCATTCGTAATGCGTCATGATGTACAAAAATTGCTTCCATAACTTCTTTTATCATTTCCTCACGGAATCCATCTTTCCTATACAACATAACTGCATGATTATAATGATTTACTTCTTCTTTTCCATTCATAAAATACGCTTTTTGAATTGGAGTGAGCAACACATCTCCTGTTTCAATTTCATAAGAGCCTTCTTGTATTGTCTCAATATTGACATAGTTGCTTAAAAACTTGATTTCCGGATAGGTAAATAGATCTTTCATCTCTAACGTGATACCTTCTCGTGATAAACGTGAGATAATTTGTAAAGCTTTAATAGAATCTCCACCCGAAGCAAAAAAGTTATGGCTAATCCCAATTGGCTTGACTCCTAATATATCTTCCCATACCTTCACAAGTTTTTCTTCTACCTGATTTCTTGGTTTTTCATAATCTACTCCCTTACTCACATCTGGCTCTGGTAAGGCTTTTTCGTCTACTTTTCCATTTGCCGTAAGTGGAATACGCTCCATCTGAACAAAATAAGATGGAATCATGTATTCAGGGATTTCTACTTTTAAGTACGCTCTTAATTCTTCAAATGATAGGTCCCTCTGGGACGTAATATATGCACATAGATATCTTCTTCCGTCCTGACCTTCTCGATCAATCACGAATGCTTCTTTAATTTGTTCGTGTTTAACTAAATGACGCTTAATCTCTTCTGTTTCAATTCGATAACCTCTTATTTTCACTTGACCGTCAATCCTACCTGCAAGCTCAATTCTACCATCTGATAGTCTTCGAGCAAGATCCCCTGTCCGATACATTTTTTTATTTGGTTCAAACGGATTTTGAACAAATTTTTCTTCTGTCAAATCTGCTCTGTTTAAATATCCACTTGCTACGCCATCTCCTGATAAGCATAATTCACCATAAATACCTTCTGGGACAAGTTTCATTTGTTGATCCACTACGTAAGCCTTCATATTCTGAATTGGTCTTCCAATCACAGGGCATTCTTTGAAAGCTGCCATTGTATCATATTCAATAACTTGATATACCGAACCAATTGTCGCCTCTGTAGGTCCATAGTGATTCATTACCGCATGATTTGGGTAATGTGTATAGAATGTTTCAACATCTATTGGATTGATTTTCTCTCCACCTAACACGACTAATCTCAAAGTTTTACAGCTCTGATTATTTAAGAAACTCGGATCATTCACCAAGACGTTAAAGAGAGACGGTGTTAATTTCAAATAAGAAATCCCTTGTTCTTCTATATAATGTAATGCTTTCTGAGCATTAGTATATACTTCTTTTGTAACGAGATGCAGTTCACATCCATTTAAAAGTGATGAATATAGACTTGTATAGCCCAAGTCAAATGCATAGGAAGATACTAACATTGCCTTATCTGTTTCTTTTAGATTCGCTTCCTTTGTAAACCAAGTCATGTAGTTTACAACGTTGTTGTGCTGAACGCATACGCCTTTAGGTGTACCAGTCGAACCTGATGTATAGATGATATACGCATTATGATTCCATTTATAATTGACTAATAAATTTGATGTATCCCTCTCTTTTATAGAATCATCTTCCATGGAGATTACTTCTCCATTAAATTGGAGAGTTTCTTTCCTTTCTCCTTTTACTATCAATAGGCTAGCATTACTGTCCTTTAAAATGACATTCGTTCTTTTATCCAGTTGTTCAGGATCTATTGGTAAGTAAGTCGCTCCTGCTTTTAATACGGCCATAATTCCAATAATCATTTCAAGAGATTCTTCCACTAACATACCTACTGTTATCCCTGGCTTTGCTCCTTTTTCTTGAAGCAACCTTGCCATTTGATTCGCTCTTTCATTCAGTTCCACATACGTAAGTTTCTGATTTTTAAATACCACGGCTACATGGTGAGGCGTTCGTTTCACCTGTTCCTCAAATAATTGTGAAATTGTTTTATCTTTCGGATAATCAGCTTTTGTATCTTTATTATCCTGTAATAGCATCTGCACTTCTTCTTCTGAAAGCAACATAATATCCTGAATGCTTTGTTCTGGCTTCTCAATAATTTCTTTAAAAACCTGGATTAAATGTTTAGCTAATCTTTCTACAGTTTCCTTCTTAAATAATTTAGTTCTGTAATTTAATACACATTTGATACTACGCTCTTCTTCAACAGCGGTAAGTGTTAAATCAAATTTAGAAACATGCGCCTTCATTTGATATGGTGAGAAAGTTAAACCTTGTATTTCAAAATCATCATAGTCAAAGTTTTGTAAGACGAGCATTGTATCAAACAAAGCACTTCTGCTCATATCTCTCTTTAAATCTAATTTTTCAACTAATTCATCAAATGGATAATCCTGATTTTCATAGGCTTTTAAAGCATTCTCTTTAACTTCTTTTAAATAATCTTGGAATGAAACGTCTCGTTTTGGATAATTTCTCATTGCAAGAGTATTAACAAAAATACCCATAATCTGTTTCAAATCATCATGAGGTCTTCCTGCGATTGGAGATCCCACTACGATTTCCTCTTGCCCCGTATATTTTGAAAGCAGTGTTGTGTATCCCGCTAACAGAAGCATATACAGCGTCACACCATGTTCCTTCGCCATCTTCTTAAGATTAACATATATGTCACTATCGATTTCAAAATGTACAAGGTCACCTTCTGTACTTTGAATTGGCGGTCTTTTATAATCTGTCGGCATATTTAGTACTGGTACTTCTTCTTTAAATACATGCATCCAATACTCTTCTTGTTTTTTCATTTCTTCTTGAGCAAACAATTCTCTTTGCCATACAGAATAATCTTTATATTGAATGCTTAATGGAGATAATTCTTTCCCGTTGTATAACTCAGCTAATTCCTGTGTAAAGATCCCCATTGATACACCATCTGATATAATATGGTGCATATCTAATACAATCACGTGCTCATCATCTGTAACATGTATGATTTCAACCCGTAAAAGAGGAGCCTTCTCCAAATCAAACGGTTTAACAAATCCATTGATCATATCATCTAGCTTATTGGTACCCATTTCTCTATACGTCACTTGGAAATCTATGTCTTTTTCAATCTTTTGAACTGGTTCACCATCTACCATTACAAAAGAAGTTCTTAAAGCTTCATGTCTTTCGATTAATTTATGGAAAGCCTTCTCAAGTTGCTGAACATCCAAATCACCTTTTATCTTCATGGCGAACGGTATATTGTAAGATACTCCGCTACCCTCTATTTTGTTTAAAATATAGAGTCTTTTTTGTGCAGATGAAAGTGGATAATAATCTTGTTCTTCTACTTTTTTGATCGATGCATATACACTTTCTTTTGTAGAGTCAATAAATTCTCCAATCCCTTTTATAGTAGGTGTTTGGAAGATTTGTCGTAAAGGTATCTCCACCATAAGTTCCTTATGGATTTTAGAAACCATCGTAGTTGCTTTAAGAGAATGACCTCCTATTTCAAAAAAGTGCTGGTTGATACCGATTTTTTCCACTCCTAAAATTTCCTGCCAAATGGATACAAGTCTTTCTTCGACTTCATTCCTTGGTGCCTCATACTCTACTCCCACAACTGCACTTTCATCAGGTTCTGGTAAGGCCTTTCGGTCCACTTTTCCATTTGCTGTAAGTGGTAGTTTATCCAACTGAACGAAAAACGCAGGAATCATATACTCTGGAAGCTCTTGCGCCAAAACCTTCCGAATTTCTTGTAATATGGATTCTTTCTTACGTGTTTCAGACGTAAAATAAGCACATAAATATGGTTGACCATTATTATCCTCTCTTGCGATGACAACGGCTTCTTTAATCTCTTTCTGTTTCAAAAGTTGATTCTCTACCTCACCTAGTTCAATCCTGAAACCTCGAATTTTCACTTGATGGTCAATTCTACCTAAAAATTCGATATTCCCATTAGGCAATAACCTTGCAAGATCTCCTGTCCGGTACATCCTTTCCCCTGGAATGAATGGATTTGGAACAAACTTCTCCGCTGTGAGCTCTGGTCTGTTTAAATAACCACGTGCCAAACCTTCCCCACTTACACAAAGTTCACCTGCAACTCCTAATGGCAATAAATTATTTTCCATATCAAGGATATA
This sequence comes from Bacillus sp. 2D03, assembly GCF_003946765.1. Taxonomy (NCBI): domain Bacteria; kingdom Bacillati; phylum Bacillota; class Bacilli; order Caryophanales; family Bacillaceae; genus Bacillus; species Bacillus sp. 2D03. Next base: position 11,288 of record NZ_RPSJ01000010.1, read on the forward strand.
AACCCTGTTATTACTTATTGGTTTACCAATAAGTACCTTCTGATCTTCCTGTTTTAATTCACATATTGTAGAACAAACACTATTTTCTGTTGGACCATATTCATTAAACAATTTTACGTGAGGCATTTTCTGAAAATGTTTTGTAATTAGATTTTCATTAAAACCTTCACCTGCAATTGTCACAAATCTCAAATCTACTAAAGGCTTATCAATAGTGTTTAATAGATTATTATAATAGCTTGGAACAGCTAACAAATTAGTTACTTTATTATTTTGAATAATATTTATAAATTTACTGAAATTCATTCTTATATCTTCTATTAAAATTAATTTACCTCCAGAAAGCAAAGTAGTAAAAATATCTTCAACAGAGCTGTCAAAAGAGAAAGAAGGCATCTGTAACGTAATATCACTTTCACTATATTGATATGATTCTATTCTCCAACATAACGTATTGAGAATAGATTTATGATTCACCATAACACCCTTTGGTTTTCCTGTTGAACCTGAAGTGTATATTATATAAGCCATGTCAGAGGACTTATTTAGACTAGGCAAGTTTTCTGTAAATCTATCCTTAATCTTTTGTACATTTATATCAATACAAGTTAAATCATAATCTACATGTTTATTTTCTTGTTTTAACAATATTTCTATACCACTGTCTTCTAACATATATCTTCTTCTATCCTCTGGATACTCAGGATCAATTGGAAGGTATGCTCCCCCGGCTTTTAATATTGCCATCATACCAACTATCATTTCAATCGAACGTTCAACCATAATACCAACCACAGTATTAGATTTCACACCTTTTTCTCTTAGCAGAGTAGCGACTTGATTAGATTTTTCGTTAAGTTCCCAATAAGTCAATTGTTGATTTTCAAACACAACTGCAATATTTTCAGGTGTCCTTTCTACCTGTTCTTGGAACAATTGATGTATCGTCTTCTCTTTTGGATAATCTACTTTTGTATCATTAAATTCATACAATAAAGTTGTTCTTTCTTCTTCTGAAATTATGTCTATTTCATTTATTTTCTTATTCTCATCTGCAATCACTTGTTCAGTTACTTTTTTAATGTGCATTTCGATATTATCTATTATTTTGTCATCATAAATATTGCCATCATAAGTTAAAACTAAATTTAACTTCTCACCTGGAGTTGCAGCAATACTAAAACTATAATTGCTCTGCTCTTCTGCATGTATATCTTCTACCTCGAAACCTATATCCATTTTTTCATTTCCGGCAATACGTTTATCAACAGCATAGTTCTCAAACACAATTATATGATCAATAAGATCATTCTTTAATTTACTCATTGCTTGAACTTCAGCTAAATTCATATAGTTATAATTATTGCTAGCTATAGCTTCACTCTGTACAACCGTTAAAACCTCTTTAAACTTCTGATTCTTTCCAAGGTTTATTCTAGTTGGAATGGCATTAATAAATAAACCAATCATCTTTTCAATTCCGTCTACTGGTGCTTCCCTTCCCGATACAATAGTTCCAAATACTACTTCGTCTGTATTATTATACTTCGCCAAAATAATACCCCAAATACTCTGGAATACTGTATTAAAGGTTACGCTATTCCTATTAGCAAGCTGTGTAATCTTATTTGTTAGTTCGTTCGAAAATTCAATTACTTTTTCTCTTCTTAAATACTCACTATTATTCTTAGTAATCTGTAATTTTGGTATTTGCGCTTTCTCTTCATAACCATCTAAATATTGCTCCCAATAACTTTTACCTTCTTCTTTATCTTGCTCTTCCAGCCATTTTATATAATCGCTATAAGGTTTCGTTTCTTCTAACTCATATTCTTCACCATTTATTAATTTTCCATATACAGTGAATAACTCACCTAATACGATTCCAAGACACCAACCGTCCAATAAAATATGGTGATGACTCCATACCAATTTATATAAGTTTTCATCTGTTCTAATCAAACATACTCTCATTAAAGTATCTTTACTTAAGTTAAATCCCTTTTCTGTATCTTCTTCTCTATAATTTTTTATGAATAACTCTTTTTCTATAGTTCCTCTTTCACTTATATCGCAATATTGAAAACCTATTTCTCTATCCGCTATTATTATTTGTCTAGGCTCCTCAACTATTTCATATTCAAATGATGCTCTTAGTATTTCGTATCTTTGCATGATTTTATTAAAACTTGTTTTTAATATCTCTACATCAACGTATCCTGTTATATCCATGACAGTTTGTTCAAAATATGCTTTTGAATTTTTGTTTTCCAAAGCATGGAACAGCATTCCTTTTTGCATATTTGCTAACGGGTAAATCTTTTCAATTTCGAAATCTTTATACTTTTCTTTAATATCCTTAAGTTCACTTAGAGTTAATTTAGTATCCCCATAGTCATAAGGCGTTTTTTCCACCTCTATTTGACTAACACAATGATCAATTATAGTTTCAAGACTTTCTTTAAACTTATCATTTAATTTCCTGATTGTTAGTTCATCAAACTCTAGCTCATTAAAGGTAGTATTTATAACCAATTCATTATTAATAATTATCGAATTAATTTCTATCGAATTATTTCTTGAAATCTTTCCTCCAATTGTTTCCCCATAAGAAAATTTTGATTCAGAAAATTCATTTCTGTTAACATCATTATCCATTTCACCTAAATAGTTAAATGAAATTGGTGCTTTTTGTTCATTTAATAGATACTTCTCTTTTGATAAATATTTTAGTATACCAAATCCGATTCCCTTGTTAGGAATTTTCCTTAAAGTTTCTTTTACCATTTTTATATTAGTAGCAAGATCGGTCTCATTGCCTAAATCTATAAGTACTGGATACATAGTTGTAAACCAACCTACAGTCCTACTAATATCTACATTTTCTAAGATATCTTCTCTTCCATGTCCCTCCATATTTATTTTTATACAATTTTCACTTGTTATCTCTCTAGCACCTAATAATAAGGAAGTTAACAATATATCATTTATTTCTGTATTGTATGCCCTATTGGATTTTCTTAATAAACTTATAGTCTTTTCCTTATTTAAAGAAATACTAACTGTTTTACTATTTTCGAATGTGTCACTTTTGAGCTCTTTTTTTCTAGGTATAAATGCAACCTCAGTATTTGCTATCTCTTGCCAATACTCTTTTTCCTTTAATAATTTATTGCTACTAGCATACTCCCTCAGCTTAGAGGAAAATTCTTTAAAGGATTCAGTCTTGAATCCAACGTCTAACTTCTCACCTCTTAAATCCTGAGAATATAGAGTTTCAAAATCTTCTAATATTATTCTCCATGATACTCCATCTACTACAAGATGATGAATGGTAATAAGCAGATGATCACCTTGATTCGTTTTAAATAAACAAAGATTAACGAGTTTACCATTTTTGATGGAAGATTTCTTTTGGATATTTGTCGCTAATTCATATATTTTCTCTTCCTTATTCTCTACTCCCTCAACATCATGAACGTATAAATCAAAGAGGTTATCCTTATAGCCTCTATTATACTGAATGATCTCTCCATCATTTTCTCTATAAATCATTCTAAGGGCATCATGCTGCTCTAATATCTTATTAAAGACTCTCTCTATTCTCTTTTGATCAAATCCATCTTCCCTAAACAGCATAAATGATTGATTAAAATGATCTAGTTCTTCTTTATTTTTCTCAAAATACCATTTTTGAATTGGAGATAATATTACTTCTCCTGTAACTATTTCATAAGGTTTTAACCGTTTGTTTTGCTTTTTTACATACTTACTAAGATCTTTAATTTTAGGGTTTGCAAATAGATCTTTCACTTCTAACTTAAGATTTATTCTAGACAACCTGGACACAATTTGCAGAGCCTTAATAGAATCTCCACCTGATACAAAGAAATGATGATTTATCCCTATATCCTCTATGCCTAGGATATCCCTCCAAATCTCAACAAGATGTGTTTCAACTTCATTTCTTGGCGCCTCATATTCTACCCCTGATTGACTACTTCTATCTGGCTCTGGAAGTGCTTTTCGATCCACTTTATCGTTTGATGTAAGTGGTAACTGGTCAAGTTGAACAAAATAAGAGGGAATCATGTAATCAGGAAGTTCCTTTTCTAAAAATTCTCTTATCTTGGCTGAAGATATTGCTTTTTCAGACACAATATAAGCACTTATATACGTATGATTTTTCTTATCCTCTTTTGCTACTACTACGACCTCTTTTATATCTTGATGTTTTAACAACTGGCTCTCTATTTCACCAAGTTCTATTCTATACCCACGTATTTTTACTTGATGGTCAATTCTTCCTATGAATTCAACATTTCCATCAGGCATCCATCTTACAAGATCACCTGTACGATACATTTTTTCTCCACTGACGAAAGGATTTCCCACAAATTTCTCGGCAGTTAAGGCTGGATTATTTAAATAACCTCTTGCCAATCCAACTCCAGATATACATAACTCTCCTGTTACTCCAATTGGACAAAGCTGATTATACTTATTTATTATATAAACTTTAGTATTATACACCGGTTTTCCAATTGGAATATTATCATCATTGTTATTCATTAAGAAACTTGTAGTTACTACTGTATTTTCGGTTGGACCGTAGGCATTTACAAGTTGATAGCGAGTATTCTTATTTAAAATTAACTTTTCGCCACCGGATACTAACATTCTTAAAGAATGATTATCTTGTAATATAAATTGTTCACTTACCTTAGATGGGAATGTTGCAACTGTTATGTCTTTACTATTCATATATTCATTTAATTTATCTAGATCAAGCCTCATATCTTTGCCTAAAACGTGCAAAGTAGCTCCGGTGATTAAACAAGGGAAAATTTCTCCAATAGATGCATCAAATGAGACTTTCAAATAGTTTGTAATTCGATCTCTTTCTGTTATTTTATGAAAATCTACATACCAATTACATAAATTGACTAAGGAATGATGTTCCACTAACACCCCTTTTGGTAAACCCGTGGAACCAGACGTATAAATGACATAGGCTAAATCATTTCTATTATTACGCCTTTCCATATTAATTTGCTCTTGATTTTTTATTGTTTCATCATTAATTGAGATTTTAGTTATACATTCATTATTGATAAAATGAAGTTTATCGTATAAATGAGTCTGCGTTAATACGAATTTTGCGTTACTATCTTCTACCATATATTTAATTCGCTCTTCAGGATATTCAGGGTCTATTGGTAAATACGCTGCCCCTGATTTTAATATACCCATGATACCGACAATCATATCTAAAGAACGTTCCACCATAATTCCTACAATCATTTCTGGATGAACACCCTTATCATAAAGTACTCTAGCTACTTGATTGGATTTTTCATTGAGCTCCTTATAAGTAACTTGTTGCCCCTCAAATTCTACGGCAACCTTGTTTGGAGTTCTCTCTACCTGCTCCTCAAATAATTGATAAATGGTTTTATTCTTTGGATAATCCATATAAGTTTCATTAAATTCATTCAAAAGAATGTGCTTTTCTTCTCCCGAAAGCATATCTATTTGACCTAAACAAACTTCCTGATTATTAGTAATTTCTCTTAAAATACTAACAAAGTGCTCTGATATTTTAGCTATTGTCTCTTTCTTAAACAATTTTGTACAATATTCTAAATCAAATTTTATGATGTTATTAGTTTCTACTGCTGATAATGTTAAATCAAAATTTGCTATATTAAGTTCACTATCATATGTTTCAAAACTTAACCCTTTAATCTCTTCATTAGAGGTATCTAAGTTTTGTAGCACAAACATCGTATCAAATAATGCACTTCTACTCATATCTCTTTGTAAGTCCAGCTTTTCAACCAGTTCATCCAAAGGATAATCTTGATTTTCATAAGCCTTTAATGCATTTTCTTTTACTTCTCTTAAATAATTACGAAATGTTTTATCTTCATTTGGATAATTTCTCATCGCAAGGGTATTCACAAACATTCCGACAATATTTTTAAAATCATGATGGCTTCTTCCTGCAATTGGAGATCCTACCACAATATCATCTTGACCCGTATATCTTGAAAGTAAAGTTGTATATCCAGCTAACAGAAGCATATACATGGTAACCCCATTTTCTTTTGCAATTCTATTAAGGTTCTTTGTCAACTCACTATCTATTTCAAAACTTCTTCGAGCCCCTTCAACACTTTGTGTCGGCGGCCTTTTATAATCTGTTGGCATATTTAAAATAGGTACTTCTTCTTTAAAAACATTTATCCAATATTCTTCTTGCTTCTTCATTTCCTCTTGAGTAAACAAGTCTTTTTGCCATACTGCATAATCTTTATACTGTAGGTCCAATGGGGATAACTCTTTCCCTTCATACAGTTTACAGAGCTCTCTATTTAAAATGTTCATTGAAACTCCATCTGAAATGATATGGTGCATATCTAGGACCATCACGTGCTCATCATCTGTGACATGTATAATTTCAACCCGTAAAAGAGGACCTTTCTCCAAATCAAACGGTTTAACAAATCCATTAATCATATCATCTAGCTTATTGGTACCTATTTCTCTATACGTCACTTGGAAATCTATCTCTTTTTCAATCTTTTGAACTGGTTCACCATCTACCATTACGAAAGAAGTTCTTAAGGCCTCATGTCTTTCGATTAGTTTATAGAATGCATTCTCAAGCTGATGAACATCCAAATCACCTTTTATTTTCATAGCGAAAGGCATATTATAAGATACTCCGCTACCCTCTATTTTGTTTAAAATGTAGAGTCTTCTTTGGGCAGATGAGAGCGGATAATAATCCTGTTCTTCTACTTTTTTGATCGATGCATATACACTTTCTTTCGTAGAGTCAATATATTCTCCAATTCCTTTTATAGTAGGTGTTTGGAAGATTTGTCGTAAAGGTAGCTCCACCATAAGTTCCTTATGGATTCTAGAAACCATCGTAGTCGCTTTCAGTGAATGGCCTCCAACTTCAAAAAAGTTGTGTTGAATTCCTATGTTTTCTATATCTAAAATATCTTGCCAAATGGATACAAGCTTTTCTTCGACTGTATTCCTTGGCGCCTCATACTCTACTACTCCTGCAACCGAACTTCCATCAGGACTTGGTAAAGCCTTTCGATCCACTTTCCCATTTGTAGTAAGTGGTAGCTTGTCTAGCTGAACAAAAAAAGCAGGAATCATATACTCTGGTAACTCTTTTGCCAAAAACTTTCGAATTTCTTGAACCCTAGTCTCGCCCTTCGATGTTTCGGAAGTAAAGTACGCACATAAATATTGATGATTATTACTATCTTCTCTTGCGATAACAACAGCTTCTTTTACTTCCTTATGTTTTAGAAGTTGACTCTCTATCTCACCCAGTTCAATCCTGAAACCACGAATTTTCACTTGATGGTCAATTCTTCCTAAAAACTCAATATTTCCATCAGGTAGCATTCTCACAAGGTCTCCTGTTCGATACATTCTCTCTCCTAGAATGAACGGATTTGGAACGAATTTCTGAACTGTTAATCTCTCGTTATTTAAATACCCTTTACTTAATCCGTCTCCAGAAATACATAGTTCTCCAGGCACACCAAGTGGAAGCAGGTTAGAATTTTTATCTACTACAAAAACCGAAGTATTTGCTAACGGTTTTCCTATTGGGATAACCTCAGTTACTTCATTAACAAAATAATAAGTAGCATATACCGTGCTTTCAGTTGGACCATAAACATGAATAATTTTATCTTTGCCCAATTTCTCAAGGGCTTTGTTCACATGTGAAACTGAAACTCTTTCACCACCGAATAATATTTTTCTTATTTTATCTAAACAATCTATTTCTAAATCTACAAGCGCATTAAATAAAGCTGTGGTAATAAACATAATACTTATTTGTTCTTCCTTTATTAACTTAGCTAGTTTAACAAGACTTAATACAGTGTCCTTCTCAACCATTATTAACTTTGCACCATTTAGAAGCGCACCATAAATATCAAATATAGACCCATCAAAAGCATAATTCGAAAGTTGTAGTATCGTATCATTCTCATTAATTTCAATATAATTTGTATTCTTAACTACTCTAATTGCACTATAATGCGGAATAACTACTCCTTTTGGTGTTCCTGTTGATCCTGAAGTATAAATGATATAAGCTGTATCACTTGAATGATTTATCAAATTCAAATTATCTGTACTTAGCCTTAAAAAATTCTCTTGATCTAAATTAATTAACTCCACATTCAAATTAAGTTGACTTATACATCTATCTTGAGTCAATAAAAATTTTACATTACTATCTTGTAACATGTAGTCAATTCTCTCTTTAGGAGTCTCAGGATCAATTGGTAAATAAGCCGCTCCGGATTTTAAAATCCCCATAATTCCTATAATCATTTCTAAAGAACGGTCGACCATGATTCCTACAATTGTGTTTGATTGAACACCTTTTTCTCGCAGTAGTCTAGCTATTTGATTTGATTTTTCATTTAATTCCCTATAAGTTAGGTTATTACTTTTAAAGCTAACTGCCACACGGTCAGGTGTCTTCTCAACCTGTTCCTCAAACAATTGATGTATCAACCTATCTCTAGGATATTCAACGGTTGTTTCATTAAATTTATAAAGAAGGATGTTTCTTTCCTCTTCTGAAATTAAATCTATATCGATCAATTTCTTAGCATCATTTTCGATAACTTGCTTCGTTACATTTTGAATATGACACTCTAGATTATTGATTAGTCTTTCTTCATATACATTTTCATCATATACAATTGTTAGTTTCAATTTCTCTCCTATTCCTACAGTAAGGCTTAGGCTATAATTACTTCTCTCTTCGTCGGTTACAGATACAACTTCGAACCCTAATCCACTTTCCTTTTCTTCCAATCCTTTTTCATCAATAGCATAATTTTCAAATACTAATATATGATCAATAAGATTACTTTTTAAGTTGCTAAGAGCTTGAACTTCGGCTAAATTAATATAATTATAATCATTACCCTCTATTACATCATGTTGAGTTGCTTTTAAAACTTCTTTAAATGATTTTTCACTTTGCAACTTTATTCTAGTTGGTATTGTATTTATAAATAAACCTAACATATTCTCTATACCTTCTACAGCTGCATCTCTGCCTGAGACAACTGTTCCAAAAACAACATCCTCACTATTGTTATACTTCGCTAGAATAAGCCCCCAAATACTCTGCATCACTGTATTTAAGGTGACGTTATTTTTATTTGCCAGTTGTGTAATCTTATCAGTTAACTCTTTTGAAAACTCTATCACTTTTTCTCTTCTCTGATACTTTCCAGCACTAGAGTTATTAAATTTAGGGAGGGTAGCAGTTAACTCATACCCCTCCAGATACTTACTCCAATACTTCAATCCTTCTTCATTATCCTGATTATTTAGCCAATTTATATAATCACTATAGGGTCTAGGATCTTCTAATTGATGCTCTTCACCTTTCATTTTATGTGAATAGATAGTAAATAACTCATCTAATATAATCCCAATACACCAACCATCAAGTAATATATGATGAAAGCTCCAAATTACTTTATATGAGTTATCATTTGTTTTGATCAAACAAATTCTCATAAGGGTTTCTTTTGTTAGGTCAAAGCCCTTCATCTTATCATCTACTATATATTTTTCCACATATAAATCTTTAGTGTATAAATCTAAATTACTTACATCATTGTAGCTAAACTTAATTTTTCTATCCCTTAATATTACATGTAATGGCTCGTCCAATTTATAATTAAATGATGCTCTTAACACTTCGTGCCGTTTCATAATCTCGTTGAAACTTTCCTCAAAAATAGTTTCATCTACATAACCTTTTATATCTAATATAATTTGTTCAAAATATGCATCTGAATTTTTATCTTCAATAGCATGAAACAGTATCCCCTTTTGCATATTTGACAATGGATAGATTTTCTCAACTTTATTAACTTTCATATATTTATCCCCCTAAATAGTTTCCGTCGGAAAAGGCACAAAAATTATAAATATGATTTGTACAATTAAGTAGTCGCTATGATTGTGTTTTGCCTCCAGGCTTTAATTATCGATGAATTCATATTCACCTAGTAACTCATCAAGCTCTTCTAGTGACATTTTATTGTAACCATAATCGGAAGCTGTTTTTTCTGATTCCGTTTGATTAATACAATGATCGATTATCATTTCAAGGTTCTCTTTATACTTTTGGTTAAAATCAGCGATTAAAAATTCAGAATATTCCCCTTCATTGAAGGTAGTGTTTATTATTAATGTATCCTCTACAATTATTGAATTAATTTCTATAGAAGCATCTCTTGCATTTTCGCCACCTATACTTTCGCCAGGTGATAGCCATGATGCAGAAAATTCTTCATCGGTCGCTTTTTTACTCATTTCTCCCAAATAATTAAATAATATAGGTGCCGTTTCATCATTTAACAAATCTTGATCCTTTTTTAGGTATTTTAAAACCCCATATCCTATTCCGTTATTAGGAATTTTTCTTAAAGCCTCTTTTACCAATTTTATACTCATAGAAATTTCTTTTTCTTTACCTAAATCAAAATATACAGGGTATATTGTAGTAAACCACCCAATAGTCCTACTAACATCTATGTTTTCAATGACTTCTTCTCTTCCATGACCTTCCATGAGAATTTTCAGCCTGTTTTCTCCTGTTAAATCTCTTACTGTTACTAACAAAGCCGCTAAAAGGATATCATTTATTTGAGTATTATATGTTTTGTTTGTTTCTCCCAATAACTTTTGAGTGTTCTCCTTATTTAGTGAAATGGTTAAGGTCTTGCTATTTTTATAATCGGTCACATCTATTTCTTCATTTTTTGCTAAAAAATCTACTTTCATTTTAGATATGTCTGCCCAATATTTTTTTTCTTTTAGAAGTTTATTACCTACCGCATAATCCATTAACTTTTCTGAAAACTCCTTAAATGAATCCGTTTTAAAACCTATATCAAGTTTTTCATTGAGATATGCTTGTTTGTATAACATTTCAAAATCTTCGAATAATATTCGCCATGATACTCCATCTATTACAAGATGATGGATAGTAATAAGCAAATGATCACCCTCATTTGTTCTAAAAATGCAAAGTTTTAACATTTTACCGTCAGTAATCGAAATTTCTTTTTGTATATTTGTTGCTAGTTGACCCACTATCTCCTGTTGATTATCTTGATTCTTAATATCATGGACATATAAATCAAAGAAATCCCCATTTAAATCACGATTATATTGAATAATTTCACCATTTTCCTCTTTATAAATCATTCGTAAAGCATCGTGTTTTTCACAAATTTTACGAAACACCTTTTCTACAATCTGTTCTTCAAATCCATTTTTTCTATACAGCATAAATGATTGATTATAGTGATTTAGCTCTTTATTATTTAATGCTTCGTTTAATACAAAATGTCTTTTCTGTATTGGCATTAAAGGAACATTTCCCTGAATTATTTCATAGTTTTTCTTTACTCTCGATTCATTTTTTACATACTTACTAAGATTTTTAATTTTCGGGTTTTCAAATAAATCTTTAATTTTGAGTTTAAGATTCACTTTCGATAGTTTAGAAACTATTTGTAACGCTTTTATAGAATCTCCACCAACCTCAAAAAAACTATCGTTAATTCCAATTTCTTTAATACCCAAGACATCCTGCCAAGCTGATACAAGATGTTCTTCCACTTCATTTCGAGGCGCTTCATAATCTGTTCCCTTAGAAAGGTCCCCCTCTTGTACAAGAGGCAATGCTTTTCTATCTATTTTTCCATTCGGTGTAAGAGGCATTTTATCTAATTGAATAAAAAATGAAGGAATCATATAATCTGGTAAATAATTTGACAAGTAGTCTCTTAATTCACTTGTAGTTAGCTCCTCTTTAGCTATTATGTATGCACATAAATAGGTAAAACCAGCATTATCTTTCCGATCAATTACTACCGCCTGATTTATATTTTGATTACCTAATAGTTTAGCTTCAATTTCTCCTATTTCTACCCTAAACCCTCGAACCTTTACTTGATTGTCTATTCTTCCTAAAAACTCAATATTTCCATCTGAAAGCCATCTTGCCAAATCTCCTGTTTTATACATTTTTTCACCAGGTATAAAGCCATTTGAAACAAACCTTTCATGAGTAAGATCTGGCTTGTTTAAGTATCCTTTTGCAAGACCTTTTCCACCAATGTACAATTCACCATACACCCCTATAGGTTGTGGTTCTAATAAAGAGTTTAAAACATAATATTTTGTGTTATTTAACGGCTTTCCTATAGGAGTATTTACCATTTGTGGTATATAATCGTACTCTTCTTCATAATAGCTAGAATCAATAGTTGCTTCTGTAACTCCATAGCTATTAATTACTCTCATATTCTCCCCATATCTTTTAACCAAATTTTTGTACTCATGTATAGGACAGCTATCAGAACCTAATATTAATAATCGTAATGTCGTGAGATCAAAATTATTTTCATATACATAATTCATAAAAGGTATAATAAGACTTGGAGTGGATTCAAAAATATTAATCTTATACTTCTTAATTGTCTTATATAATAAATCCAGTTCTAGCTTGATATGACTCGGTACTATATACATTGTCCCGCCATTTAATAAACTTCTACATAAGTCCCCTGCAAATACATCAAACGACATACTAGCCATTTGTAATAAATTTACTTCATACTTTGACAATTCATAGTGATCTCTCCAAGTGTAATGGGCATTAACCAAATTTTTATGCTCTACTAACACACCTTTAGGGTTTCCAGTTGTTCCTGATGTATATATGATATACACTAAATCATCTGGTGAATTGATATGATTCAAATTATCTTCATCGATATCATATATATCTATATGATTTATATTTACTACTTCACCGTAGGAACCATTTTTATCCGTTAGATGTTCTTGGGTAATAATAATGTCCGCATTACTATCCTCAAGCATAAATTCTATTCTCTCTGTAGGGTATTCTGGATCTATCGGCAGATATGCTCCTCCAGCTTTTAGAACCCCCAATATTCCTACAATCATTTCTACTGATCTATCCACCATTATTGCAACTATACTATTTTGTACAACACCTTTTTCTCTCAAAGTTCTAGCTAGTTTATTTGCTTTTTTATTCAATTCTTCATAGGTCAACTGCTTTTCTTCGAACACTACAGCTATATGATTTGGTGTTTTTTTAACCTGCTCTTCAAAAAGTTCGTGTATAGTACCTACTGGATATTCAACAGCAGTATTATTATACTTGTTTAATATCATTTCTCTTTCTTCTTGTGAAAGCAAATTTATTTCACTTAATTTTTGTTCAGGATTATTAACAATTTCTTTTAAGATATTAACTACATGATTTCCAATTCTTTGTATAGTTTCTTTTTTAAATAATTTTGTGCAATACTCTAAAATAAATTCTATATGATCTGTATTTTCAATTGCCGATAAACTTAAATCAAACTTTGCCGCTTTAAAATCAATGTCATACGGTTCGATTTTTAAGCCTTTTATATTCAACTCTAGATTATCTAAATTTTGAATAGAAAACATCGTATCAAACAATGCGTTTCTACTAATATCCCTTTTTAAGGCTAGCTTTTCAACTAACTCATCAAATTGATAATCTTGATTTTCATAAGCATTTAAGGTGTTTTCTTTTACTTTCTTCAAATAATCAATGAATCTACTGTCTGCTTTAGGACGATTTCTCATCACAAGAGTATTAACAAACATACCAATAGTATTTTTCAAATCATCATGTTGTCTTCCTGCAGTTGGCGAGCCAACTATAATGTCTTCTTGTCCCGTATATTTCGAAAGTAGCGTTGTATATGCTGCTAAAAGTAGCATATACATAGTAACTCCATTTTCCCTTGCAAACATTTTAAGCTTGTTTGTTAGTTCAGGATCTATTTCAAAACTTAATCTATCTCCCTCGCTACTTTGTATTTGTGGTCTTGGAAAGTCAGTTGGCATATTCAGAACTGGTATCTCATCCTCAAATACTTTAAGCCAATATTCCTCCTGTTTCTTTATATTATCACCGTTACAAAAATTTTCTTTCCATTCTGAATAGTCTTTATATTGAATTTCTAATGGCGCTAATTTTTTTTCTCCAAATATATCTGTTAACTCTTTCATCAAAATGCTCATTGATACTCCGTCTGAAATAATATGATGCATATCAAGCATCATGATATGCACATCCTGACTAACTTGTACGATTTCTACCCTTAGAAGAGGAGCTACCTCTAGATTAAAGGGTCTTATGAATCGCGCCACTCGTTCTGATACGTTCTCTTTCCCTAATTCACTATATTCAATTTTAAAATCTATTTCTTTTTCTATCTTTTGAACTGGTTCTCCATCAATCATTACAAAAGAAGTTCTTAATGCTTCATGTCTATCAATTAATGCTTTAAAGGCTTTTTCAAAAGTGTCCAATTGAAAGCGCCCCTTCATTTGTATAACAACTGGTAGATTGTAAGTAATTCCACTATCCTCTATTTGATTTAAAATATATAGCCTTTTTTGAGCCGATGAAAGATTATAAAATTGCTTTTCCTCAGCTTTCTTTATTTTTGAGTAAGTACTCGTTTCTTTCCCTTTTATATATTCGCCAATGCCTTTGATAGTAGGAAAATTAAATATTTGTTTTAATGGTATTTCAACATTTAATTCTTTGTGTATCTTTGATACCAATGAAAAAGCTTTTAGTGAATGTCCTCCAGCTTCAAAGAAATTATGATTTATTCCAATTTTCTCTATACCCAAAACGTCCTTCCACACTAAAGCCAACTTCTCTTCTACTAGATTTCGAGGTGCTTCATAATGATTTTCTATAAATTTATTGAAATCTGGTTCCGGTAATGCTTTCACATCCACTTTTCCATTAAGTGTAATCGGCAATTTTTCCATCTCTATGAAATGCAAAGGAATCATGTAACCAGGAAGCTCTTTGGCAAGCAACTCTCTCACTTTATCTATGTTCAGTTCTTCATTCAAATCATTAACTGTAATAAATGCGCAAAGATATCTGTTTCCATCTATCCCCTCTTTATCAATTACTTTAGCTTCTTTTATGTTCGATTGTCTTAATAAGTGATATTCAATTTCTTCCAGTTCAATTCTAAAACCGTGAATTTTTACCTGATTATCTATTCTACCTAAAAATTCAATATTTCCATCAGGTAGCCATCTTACTAAATCTCCAGTCCGATACACTCGTTCTCCTAAACTAAAAGCATTAGACTTGAATTTTTCTTCAGTTAATTCTTTTTTATTTTTGTATCCTCGCGCTACACCTTCTCCACCTATATATAATTCACCAGGTATTCCTATCGGCAGTAATTGAGCATTATTATCCAAAACATACAATTTATAATTGCTTAGTGGTTTACCTATAGGTACACTCATTCCCATATAATCATTGGAACTGACCTTATAATATGTTGCACAAACAGTTGTTTCTGTAGGACCATATGAATTATAAACATCGGCAATCTCAATAATATTTTTTATATATTCATACTTTAAAACATCTCCACCACTAATAAATTTCATATTTTTATTAAGTATTAAATGCTTATTTTTATCAATTTCATTGAGTAACAGTGGTGAACAGCTTACTAAAGTCACATTATATTTTTCAATATTTTTAACTAGCTCATCTATGTTCAGATCACCAATTTTTTTACTAATGATTAATTTCCCTGAATTAGCCAAAATAGGAAATGTTTCTTCCGTAAAAGCATCAAATGAAAATGAAACTACTTGTAATATAGAATCTTCTTCATTTAAAGTAATTTGTTTTGAAAATGCATAAATATAGTTAATGACATTACGATGTGTAGTCATAACCCCTTTAGGCTTTCCACTAGAACCTGACGTATATATTAAATAAGCTAAATCAGATGAATGATTTAAATTTTCTAGGTTGTCCTTATTTAAAGAACTAATTTCTTCATCATTAAATAAAATACTTGGAACTGTTCTTACTTTGAATTGTAAGTGCTCCTGAGTAACAACTAATTTTGCTTCACTATCTTTTAGCATATATTCAATTCTTTCTTCAGGATACTCAGGGTCAATTGGTAAATATGCTGCTCCAGCTTTTAAAATCGCCAATATGCCAATTATCATTTCTGGGGATTTATCCGCCATAATTCCTATTACAGTATCCGGCTTTGCACCATTTTTTCTAAGCAACCTTGCCAGTCGATTTGCTTTTTCATTTAGTTGTTTATATGTTAATTGTTCCTCTTCAAATATAACTGCAATATGATTTGGTGTTTTTAGAACCTGCTCTTCAAATACATGGTTTAAGGTCTTATTTTTAGGAAATTCGGCCATAGTATCATTAAATTTGTGTAATATGATTTCCGTTTCTTCTTCTGAAAGTAAATTTATTTCTCCTAATTTAAGCCCCGGATTATTGGTAATTTCCTTTATTACATTTACTAAATGACCTGCAAGTCTTTTGATTGTTTCTTTTTTAAATAATTTTGTACAATATTGCAAATCAAATTTCAAATGATCTGTATATTCTATCGCCGTAAGACTTAAATCAAATTTCGCCACATTAAAATCAATATCGCAAACCTCAGTGGTTACTCCATTTATATTAAACTCAAAATTATTTTGAGTTTGTATATCAAACATCGTATCAAACAATGCGCTTCTACTTGTTTCTTTTCTTAAATTTAGTTTCTCTACTAATGTATCAAATTGATATTCTTGATTCTCATAAGCATTTAATGTGTTTTCTTTTACTTGTTTTAAATAATCAATGAATTTAGTATCTGCTTTTGGATAACTTCTCATTGCAAGGGTATTGACAAACATGCCAATTGTATTTTTTAAATCATCATGTGTTCTTCCCGCAATTGGTGAACCAACTATTATGTCCTCTTGCCTTGTATATTTAGAAAGAAGCGTTTTATATACTGCTAAAAGAAGCATATACATAGTAACTCCATTTTCCTTTGCAAGAAATTTAAGTTTATTTGTTAGTTCAGAATCTATTTCAAAACCAAGCCTATCTCCCTCACTACTTTGTATTTGTGGTCTTGGAAAATCAGTTGGCATATTCAGAACTGGAATGTCACCCTCAAATACCTTGAGCCAATATTCCTCCTGCTGCTTTATGTTATCTCCTTTATAGTATTCTTTTTGCCATTCCGAATAGTCTTTATACTGAACTTTTAATGGCGCTAATTCTTTTTCTCTAACTAAATCAGCTAACTCCTTCATTAAAATGCCCATTGATACTCCATCTGAAATAATATGATGCATATCAAGCATCATGATATGCTCATTCTGATTAACACGTAAAATCTCTACCCTTAGAAGCGGCGCTATCTCTAAATCAAAAGGTCTTATAAATCGTGCCACTCGTTCTGATACGCTATCTTCTCCTAATTCACTATATTCAATTTTAAAATCTATTTCTTTTTCTATCTTTTGAACTGCTTCTCCATCAATCATTACAAAGGATGTTCTTAATGCTTCATGCCTATCAATTAGTGCCTTAAAAGCATTCTCAAAAACTTGCATTTGAAAATCGCCCACGATTTTGATAACTAAAGGAATATTATATGTCGTACCTTTAGATTCCAAATTATTTAAAATAAGCATCCTTTTTTGTGCCATTGATAAGGTATAACAATTATTTTCTGATTGTTTCGCTTTTGGAATTTCATTCTTTTTTTCTATATCTTCATTTTTTAAAGCTATAATAATTTTTTCTTTATATAACTTTATTTTTCCCTTTAATTCAGCTGTTATTAGTTCACGAGGTCCAATAATTTTTATCTTCCCTTGATTCTGATATAAGAAAATGTTTGATTTTTTCAAATCATTTATAAACCCTTTAATATCCATAACTAGAATCATTCCCTTCGCGGTGCCCATTCAATTTCTCACACTATTAGTAAATAACTAAAACAACTATCAAATTTCATATACATCTTTGAAATTCAAACCATTGGGCCTAGTTTAACTGCACAATCTATTCCTTTTTCTCTGCTGAGAAGAAGTATAGATTGTACAGTTTTCCTAGGATAAATCCCCTTTTCTTATAATTAAATCTTAAATCTCAAAACAATCAACATTATAGAAAATCTGCCTTTTTACACCTATTACTAATATCTTTTACCTCCAAAAGAAATGAATTTCATTTTAAACCGTTATACCTCTTCCTCAACATAATCATAAGAACTATTTTGACGATCATGTTCAGTTGATAGGATATAATTTGCTAAACCCATTACACTTGGATTCTCAAAGAAATTGTGAATGCTTATATCTGTATTTAAAACTTTATTAATAGCAGCAACAGCACTCATTAACTTCAGTGAATTTCCTCCTATTTCAAAGAAGTTATGAGAAATTCCAATAGATTTGATGCCTAGGATTTCTTCCCAAATTGAAATAATAGTCTCTTCTACAAAATTACTTGGTGCTACGTACTCTGCCTCAGTTGTTACATTCCCATCAGGCTTTGGTAATGACTTTCGGTCTACTTTCCCATTTGTAGTTAGCGGTAGCTTATCAAGTTGAACAAAAAATGCAGGAATCATATACTCTGGAAGCTTTTTAGTTAGATACTTTCTAATTTCTTGAATTATTAATTCATCTTTCCATGTTTCAGAAGTAAAGTAAGCGCATATATATTTTTCGCCATGAATATCATCTCTTACGATAACAATAGCTTCCTTTACTTTTTTATATTTAAGTAGCTGACTCTCTATCTCACCAAGTTCAATCCTGAAACCACGAACTTTCACTTGATGATCTATTCTACCTAAGAACTCAATATTTCCATCAGGCAACATCCTAACGAGATCCCCTGTTCGATACATTTTTTCTTCTGGTATAAATGGATTTGAGACAAACTTTTCTGCTGTCAAATCTGGTCGGTTTAAATATCCATGAGCCAATCCTGCTCCACTTAAACAAAGTTCTCCAGCTACGCCAATTGGAAGTAGTCTCTGATTTCCATCTACTATAAATGCTGAAGTATTTGCTAATGGCTTCCCAATTGGTATTGTGTCGAATTCTTCATTGATTTCATTTATACAATAATACGTAGCAAAAACAGTACTTTCTGTCGGACCGTATACATGAATCAGCTTATCTTTCCCTAAATACTCCAATGCTCGTTTTGTATGTGATACTGAAATTCTTTCACCACCAAAGAGGATTTTTCTTATATTAGATAAACACTCTATTTCTAAATCAACCAATGTATTAAATAAGGCTGTAGTTATAAACATAACACTAATTTTTTCTTCTTTTATTAACTTTGTTAGCTTACTTAAATTCAATACTGTATCTATTGATACCATCACTAATTTTGCACCATTTAACAATGCACCGTAGATGTCAAATACGGATCCATCAAAAGAATAATTTGAAAGCTGTAAAATAATATCATCTGCATCAATCTTAATATAGTTTGTGTCACGAACAACCCTTACTGCATTAGAATGTGATGTAACCACACCTTTTGGTACTCCAGTAGAGCCCGATGTATATATGATATAAGCTATGTTCTCAGAATCATTTATAGGAGCTAAATTCTCTTTACTCAATTGAAAATTCTCACTCTTATCTAAACTAACCATCTCTACATCCAATGAGGAATCATTAATGAACTTCTCCTGCGTTAATAGAATTTGAATATCACTATCTTGTATCATAAATTTAATTCTATCCTGAGGAGATTTAGGATCTATCGGCAAATAAGCTGAACCTGATTTTAAGATACCCATTATTCCAATTATCATCTCAGGGGATCTCTCAACCATAATTCCCACAATTGTATTTGCAGTAATTCCTTTATCTCGTAACCATCTAGCAACTTGATTAGACCTTTCATTTAATTCTTGATACGTCATTTTAGTGCCTTCAAATTCAACGGCAATATGATTAGGCGTTTTCTCTACCTGTTCCTCAAACAGCTGATGTATAGTCTTATCCTTCGGATAATTCGTCTTTGTATCATTAAATTTATACAATAATACATCTCGCTCTTTCTCTGGGATTATGTCTATCTCATTTAATTTCTTATCCTCATTTATAACAACTTGTTCCGTTACTTTTTTAAGATGCATTTCTATATTGTCTATTATTTCCTGTGGATAAATCTTTTCGTTATAAGTTAATTTTAATACTAACTGTTCTCCAGGAATTGCTACAATGTTGAATCCATAATTGGTTTGCTCTTCTCCCCTTATATTTTGACACATAAAACCTGTATTACTTTCTGCATGATTAAAACTACTATCATCCAGTGAATAATTTTGAAATACCATTACATGATCAATTAAATTTCTTTTTAGATCATGTAAAGATTGAATTTCAGCTAAATTTATATAGTTATATTTATTATTTTCTATTGATTCATCCTGGACATTTCTTAAAACCTCTTTAAAACTACTATCTTTTTCCAGTTTAACTCGAGTCGGAATTGTATTAATGAATAATCCTACCATCGCTTCAATTCCTTCTACTTTTGCCTCTCTTCCTGATGCGACTGTTCCAAATACAACATCTTCTATATTATTGTACCTCGCTAAAAGAATGCCCCAAATTGCCTGCAGTACGGTATTAAAAGTAACTTGATTTCTATTTGCGAGTTGAATAATGTTACGGGTCATTGCTTTTGAAAATTCTATCATTTTTTCTTTTCTTTTATACTCATTAACTTTATTCAAGATTTTAGGAACCTGTGCTTGTTCTTCATATCCATCCAAATAGCTCTTCCAATGTGCTAATCCTTCTTCTTTATCCTGTTCTTCCAGCCATCTTATATAATCACTATATGGTGTTGGCTCCGCTAAATGGCTATCTTCACCTTTCATCTTTCTTCCATAAACATCAAATAACTCACCTAATATAATCCCAAGACACCATCCATCTAACAATATGTGATGATGACTCCATACCAATTTATATGAATCCTGATTCATTTGAATTAAGCTAATTCTCATTAATGTGTCTTCACTTAAATTAAAGCCTTTTTGTTTATCATTTTGTAAATAATTCTCTATAAACTTTGTTTTCTGCTCAATGCTTTCGTCTTGAATATCATAATGTTTGAAACCTACTTTTCTATCTTGAAGTATGACGTGTCTTGGTTCCTCCACTAATTCATACTCAAATGCTGCTCTTAATATTTCGTGTCTCCTCATTATTGTATTAAATGATTTTTCTAAAATATCTACATCCACAGTCCCTTTTATATCCATTACAATTTGTTCAAAATACATACTTGAATTTTTATCTTCTAATGCGTGGAATAACATCCCTTTTTGCATATTTGCTAACGGATATATTTTCTCAATAATAAAACCATTGTATTTTTCTTTTATTTCTTCAAGTTCTTCTAATGTTATATTTATATCTCCATAATCAAAAGGTGTTTGTTCTGGTTCTACTTTATTCGCACAATGATTAATTATCATTTCAAGACTTTCTTTATATTTCTGATTTAAGTCCTTTATCATTTTTTCACTGTATTCTAATTCATTAAATGTTGTATGAATAACCAATTCACCATTTAAAACCATTGAATTCATTTCTATAGATGTATTCCTATTAATTTTCTTACCCACTGTTTCACCTATAGACCATTTCGATGCAGAGAATTCTCTCCTGTTAATATCTTGATCCAATTCACCTAAATAGTTAAATGAAATTGGTGCCTTTTCTTCATTCATAAATCCCTTATCTTTTGCTAAATGTTTTAATACCCCATAACCTATTCCTTTATTTGGTATTTTCCTCAAAGTTTCTTTAACTGTC
Organism: Bacillus sp. 2D03; assembly: GCF_003946765.1. Taxonomy (NCBI): domain Bacteria; kingdom Bacillati; phylum Bacillota; class Bacilli; order Caryophanales; family Bacillaceae; genus Bacillus; species Bacillus sp. 2D03. The sequence goes on from NZ_RPSJ01000010.1 coordinate 33,128, forward strand.
TTTATGTTGGTCGAAAGTTCATTTTCATTCCCTATATCTAAAAGCACTGGATACATCGTCGTGAACCAGCCAACAGTCCTATTGATTTCGAAATTCTCTATTACGTCCTCTCTTCCATGCCCTTCCATATTTACTTTTAGCTTGTATTTCCCCGTCAATTCTCTGGTTCCAACTGCTAAAGCTGTTAATAAAATATCATTTATTTCTGTGTTATATGCCCTATTTGTATTTCTAAGTAAAGATGTAGTGAGTTCTTTATCTAATGTAATACTTACTGTACTACTATTTTCAAAGTTGTTTTTTGTGATTTCTTTCTTTTTAGGGATAAACTGTACATTCTCTTTTGATATACTTGTCCAATATTCCCTTTCTTTCATTAATTCCCTACTCACGCTATAAGCTTTTAACTTTGATGCAAATTCTTTATAGGAATCTGTTTTGAATCCTATTTCTAGCTTTTCACCCTTTTCTAGTTGTGAATATAAAGTCTCCAAATCTTCGAGTAGGATTCTCCATGATACTCCATCCACTACAAGGTGATGAATCGCAATCAGAAGATGATCTCCTTCATCCGATTTAAATATACAAAGCTTTACAAGTTTACCTTCTTTAATATCCATCTCTTTTTGAATATTTGTAGCAATTTCATATACCTTCTCTTCCTTATTCTCAACGCCCTTAACATCATGAATATATAAATCAAATAGGTTCTTGTCATAACCCCTATTATATTGAATTATTTCTCCCTCTTTTTCTTTATATATCATGCGTAAAGCATCATGATGTTCCATAATTTTATTAAATACTTCTTCTATCTGTTTTTCATCAAATCCATTTTCTCTAAATAGCATGAACGATTGATTAAAATGATGTATCTCTTCTTGGTTTTTCTCAAAATACCAGCTTTGTATCGGGGTTAATTCTACTTCCCCCTTTACTATTTCATGAACCTTTTGTTCTTTCTTTTCTCGTTTTATATATTTTCCAAGATTTTTAATTTTTGGATTTGCAAATAAATCTTTCATTTCTAGTTTAAGACCAATTCTAGATAATCTAGATATAATTTGGATTGCCTTAATGGAATCTCCTCCAGATACAAAGAAATTATGATTAATCCCTATATCCTCTATCCCAATAATACTTCTCCAAATTTCAACGAGCTTTTCTTCCACTTCATTTCTCGGTTCCTCATACTCTACCCCAGTATTAATACTTCCATCTGGTTCAGGAAGTGCTTTTCTGTCTACTTTCCCGTTCGTTGTCAACGGAAGTTTATCTAATTTCACAAAATATCCAGGAATCATATAATCCGGAAGTTTCTGTTCTAAATATTCTCGAATTTCCCTTGCATGTAATTCTTTTTGTGAAACGATATACGCACATAAATATTGATTACTTTCCTTATCTTCTCTAGCTATAACAATCGTTTCTTCGATATCTTGATGAGTTGACAGTTGACTTTCTATTTCTCCAAGTTCAATTCGATAACCACGTATTTTCACCTGATGATCTATCCGTCCTAAAAATTCTATATTCCCATCAGGTAACCACCTTGCAAGATCTCCAGTTCGATACATAGATTTACCGTTATTAAATGGATTTTCAATAAACCTTTCAGCTGTTAATTCTAGATTATTCAAATATCCTCTTGCTATCCCCTCACCTGATACACACAGTTCCCCAGCTACTCCAATTGGCTGAAGATTATTTCCCTTGTCTAATATATATATATTAGTGTTTAAAATTGGTTTTCCAATCGGAATTACCTTATCACCGCTTATTTGATCAAACTCAATTCTATAACTTGTGGAATCTACACAACACTCTGTAGGCCCATAAACATTTGTGATATTAGGTTTAAAATCAGCAAACTTTCCAAATAAACCTTTGATTAAATAAGGCGTTAATGCCTCTCCTCCTACAATAAATTCTTTAATTTCTAATTCTTGTTCTATTTTATTTACATAGCTAAGCATTGTTAAATGTGCCGGAGTAGCATCCGATACATGTATTTTATTTGTTGCATAATACTCAATTAAACTCATTGCATTCCAACTTACTTCCTTTGGCACAACAAATAAGGTATGCCCTAAAAGTAATGTTGCAAATATTTGTTTCACCGATGCATCAAATATAAATGGTGCTAGCAACGCGACATTAACATTAGTATTGAACCTTTTATAAATTACATCATTTAACCCATTGACTAAGTTATTTACACTATTTTGTTCTATCATTACCCCTTTAGGATTCCCTGTAGAACCTGATGTATATATTACATAAGCTAAATTTCGGGGACTATTTAATTTACTGATATTCGCTCTATTTTCTTTATATTCTAATTTATCTAATTGTATAATTTGTCCATGAAAAGATATATCGCTATGAACCTCATTCGTTACGCATAGTATCTCTATATGGCTATTACGTAACATATATTCTTTTCTTGTCCTAGGATAAGTTGGATCAATCGGTAAATAAGCTCCTCCAGCTTTTAAAATCCCCATTATACCTACTATCATTTCAATAGAGCGTTCCACCATTATTCCCGTTACTACGTCAGGACCAACTCCTTTTTCGCGAAGTATATGCGCAAGGCTATTTGCCCTTTCGTTTAGCTCTTTATATGTTATACTTTGATTTTCAAAAACAAGTGCCACATTATTAGGTGTCTTCTCTACCTGTTCTTCAAAAAGCTCTGGAAGTGTTTTTTCTTTAGCATATTTTCCTTTGGTATTATTAAATTCGTTTAATAACTTACTTTTTTCTTTCTCTGTTAATATATTTATTTCACTTAATTTCTGTTCTGGATTTTCTACTACTTCTCTTAAGACGTTTATAAAATGCTCTAAAAACCTCTCTATTGTTTCCTTTTTATAGAGAGCCGTACAGTATTCAATTTCTAATCCTAATCCGTCCTCTAACTCACTTACATGTATAGTAATATCAAACTTAACTATTTTCCTCTGATCTTCTAACATGCTAACCTTTAGTCCATCCAAATTTAATAGCATATTATCAGTGTGTTGAAATACCAGCATCGTATCAAATAGTGGATTTCGTGAAATGTCTCTTCTTACATTTACCTTTTCTACCAATTCTTCAAATTGATAATCCTGATTTTCATATGCTTTCAATGTATTTTCTTTTACTTCTTTTAAGTACTCTCTAAAAGATCTATTGCCCTTTGGATAATTTCTCATCGCAAGGGTATTCACAAACATTCCCATTACATTATTTAAATCTACATGTTTTCTTCCTGCAATTGGTGATCCTACTACTATATCCTCTTGCCCTGAATATTTAGAAAGCAAAGTCGTGTATCCTGCTAACATCAGCATATACATAGTAACTTCATTTTCTGTAGCCAACTTGTTTAACTGATTATAAGTTTCACTATTGATTTTTAAATTGATTCTATCTCCAGCAAAACTTCTTCTTTTTGGCCTTTTATAGTCCGTTGGCATATTTAGTACTGGTACTTCTTCATTGAACACATTCATCCAATACTTTTCTTGCTTTGTGATTTCTTCTTGAGTAAACAAGCCTCTTTGCCACGCAGAATAATCTTTATATTGAATGCTTAATGGAGATAATTTTTGACCATTATATAATTCAGCTAATTCCTGCATGAAAATCCCCATTGATACACCATCTGAAATGATATGATGCATATCTAATACCATCACGTGCTCATCATCTGTAACATGTATGATTTCAACCCGTAAAAGAGGAGCCTTCTCCAAATCAAACGGTTTAACAAATCCATTGATTATATCATCTAGCTTATTGGTACCCATTTCTCTATACGTCACTTGGAAATCTATGTCTTTTTCAATCTTTTGAACTGGTTCACCATCTACCATTACAAAAGAAGTTCTTAAAGCTTCATGTCTTTCGATTAATTTATGGAAAGCCTGTTCAAGCTGATGAACATCTAAATCACCTTTTATTTTCATAGCGAAAGGCATATTATAAGATACTCCGCTACCCTCTATTTTGTTTAAAATGTAGAGTCTTCTTTGGGCAGATGAAAGCGGATAATAATCTTGTTCTTCTACTTTTTTGATGGATGCATATACACTTTCTTTTGTAGAGTCAATAAATTCTCCAATCCCTTTTATAGTAGGTGCTTGGAATATTTGTCCTAAAGGTATCTCCACCATAAGTTCCTTATGGATTCTAGAAACCATCGTAGTCGCTTTCAGTGAATGGCCTCCAATTTCAAAAAAGTTGTGTTGAATTCCTATGTTTTCTATATCTAAAATATCTTGCCAAATGGATACAAGCTTTTCTTCGACTGTATTCCTTGGCGCCTCATACTCTACTACTCCTGCAACCGAGCTTTCATCAGGACTTGGTAAAGCCTTTCGATCCACTTTCCCATTTGTAGTAAGTGGTAGCTTGTCTAGCTGAACAAAAAAAGCAGGAATCATATACTCTGGTAACTCTTTTGCCAAAAACTTTCGAATTTCTTGAACCCTAGTCTCGCCCTTCGATGATTCGGAAGTAAAGTACGCACATAGATATTGATGATGACTATTATCTTCTCTTGCGATAACAACAGCTTCTTTTACTTCCTTATGTTTTAGAAGTTGACTCTCTATCTCACCCAGTTCAATCCTAAAACCACGAATTTTCACTTGATGGTCAATTCTTCCTAAAAACTCAATATTTCCATCAGGTAACATTCTCACAAGGTCTCCTGTTCGATACATTCTCTCTCCTGGAATGAACGGATTTGGAATGAATTTTTCTGCTGTGAGCTCTGGTCTATTTAAATAACCACGGGCCAAACCTTCTCCGCTGATACAAAGCTCGCCTGGCACTCCCAATGGACAAAGCCCATTAGATTCGTTTAAAATAAAGACTTTTGTATTACATATTGGTTTTCCTATCGGTATATTGTCATAAGAATTTTCTATAATAAAGCTTGTTGTTACTACTGAATTCTCTGTAGGACCATAGTTATTAACAATCTGGTAACTTTTATTTTCAAAATAATTTAGTTTATCTCCACCTGTTAATAATCTTCTTAAAGATGTATTCTCAAGCATTAAAAATTGTTCACATACTTGTGTAGGTAAAAAGCTTATTGAAATCTCTTTTTCAATAAAATATTTGTTTAATTTCGTAATATCTAATTTTAAATTATCATTTATAATATGAATCTCTGCACCCGCTATGATATAAGGAAATACTTCCCAAGCAAATGCATCAAAACTTATACTTGCATAACTAGCATTTTTATCAGTTTCACTTATTTCATTGAAGGAATTATGCCAATTACATAAGTTCACCAATGAATGATGCTCCACCATAACTCCTTTTGGCTTTCCAGTAGAACCAGATGTATAAATGACATAGACTAAATCTTTACTGCTGCTATCAATACGTAAGTTTTCGGTTCCGTATTTAAACAAATGCTCATTATGAATATTAATAATGCTAATATCATCAACTTCTGTACAATCAACTAAATTAATTAATTTATCCTGGGTCAATAATATTTCAGTTTGACTATCTTGAAGTATATATTTAATTCTATCTATAGGATATGTAGGATCAATTGGTAAATACGCACCACCAGCTTTTAAAATCCCCATAATTCCCACAATCACATCAACTGAACGTTCTAATAATATTCCTACTATTTTATCAGAACCAACACCATTTTCTCTTAACGCTCTTGCCAATTGATTAGATTTTTCATTTAACTCCCTATATGTCAATTTCTTATCTTCAAAAACAACTGCAATGCTATCTGGCGTTCGTTCTACTTGTTCTTCAAATAACTTGTGTATTAACTGGTTTTTAGAGAAATCTACATTTGTATCGTTATGTTCATACAATAAAAAGTGCTTTTCTTCTTGTGGGATCATATCTATTTTATTTACACTTATCGAAAGATTCCTTGATATTTCCCTCAGAATATTAATATAATTTTCTGTCATTCTTAATATTGTGTCTCTTTTGAATAATCCAGTACTATATTCGACATTTAACACGATCTCATCGTCATAATCTAAAATATTAAAAGTGATATCGAATTTTGCATTATCTAATTCAAATATTATTGGACTAAGATTTAAAGCACCTTGCTTCTTAGTAAATAATTTAGCGTCTTCCAATACAAACATAGTATCAAATAAAGGGTTTCTATTAGAGTCTCTTTCATAGTCTATACTGCGAACTAGTTCATCAAACTGATACTCTGAGTTTTCAAATGCTGTAATTGTATTTTCTTTTACCTGTTCCAAAATTTCTTTAAAACTTTTTGTAGCATCTATATTGTTTCTTAAAGCAATAGTATTGACGAACACACCAAAAATATTTTGTAAATCTTGATGTAACCTACCTGATGCTGCTGTTCCGACAACGATATCAGTTTTTCCAGTATATTTATGAAGTAATATATGATAAGCGCTAAGCATAAGCATATATAAAGTTGACCCTGTATCCTTAGCTACCCTTCTTATCTGTTCAGATAACTCTTTTTCTATATGAAAGTATGCATTTTCTCCTGCAAAGGTATCAATATTTTCTTTTCTATAATCATAAGGTAATTCTAATTTAGATGGCAGATGACTGTATAAATTCAGCCAATATTGCTCTTGTTTTTTTATAGCATTAGATTGATTATACGTATTATTCCATTCTACATAATCCTTGTATTGTATATTTATCTTAGGTAAATCAAGATTGTTATATAAATCGAGTATTTCATTCATAAATATTCCTTGTGATACCCCATCTGCTATTATGTGATGGAAGTTAACAACCAATATATGCTTCTCTACTCCGATTTTAATTAGTTTAGCTCTCATTAATGATGGTTTACTTAAATCAAAAGGCTTTGTTGATTCCTTACACATTTTGCTAGTTAAATCTCTTAAACCTTCATCATCTGTTACGACTATATCTAAACATTGGTATTCCAAATCAAAATCAACTTTATCATAAACCTTTTGAACTAATTCATTATCTAATACTTCAAATCCTGTTCTCAGGATTTCATGTCTATCTATAAATTTTCTAAATGCATTTTCAAGTCTATTACATTCGATTTCACCTTCGACAAGTAACGCCATAGGAATATGATATGCTCCTCTATTATTTTCCATCATAGAAAGCATGTACATTCGTTTTTGAGAAGGCGATGTAGCATAATAATCCTTTTTCGATACCCTTTCAATCATATTTCCCCTATGATTGTCTTGGCTATTTTTCAAATATTGATCTAATACCTTTATAGTGTCATTTTTAAATATTTCTCCTATAGGCACCTCTATATTCATTCTCTTTTTAATTTCAGTAACAATCGATATCGCTTTTAATGAATCTCCGCCTATTTCATAGTAATTAGTATCTATTCCTATGTTTTCTATTCCAAATACATCTTTCCATATATCTAATATTTGGGCTTGAATTTCATTTTCTGCTTCTTCACATGTAGTTGCTGCAACTTCATCTAGTTCATGATTTTTTATTAATTCCCCCAAAATACTCTTATTTACTTTCCCATTTACAGTCAATGGTATTTCATCTATTTTGAAAAATCTTGATGGAATCATATAATTCGGGAGCTGATTTTGCAAATATTGTTTTAGTTCATTTGGGTTTATGTCTTCATCTGAAACTACAAAAGCATACAGGCTTTTCATTTTATTATCGTTTGTATAGTCAATTACTACTGTTTTATTTACACCTTTATATTTGATTATACAATTTTCAATTTCCCCTAATTCTACCCTATATCCCCTTATCTTAACTTGACTGTCTTTTCTTCCTAAAAATTCGACATATCCGTCCTTTTTTAACACACCATAATCACCAGTTTTGTAAATATATCCTAATTCTTCGTGCGAAATAAATGACATCTTAGTTTTTTCAATATCATTTATATACCCACTTGCTACTCCCACTCCACCAATGTACAATTCTCCCTCTACATCTACGGGACACAATTGCTTATTTTGATTTAATACATAAATTTTCTGGTTAGCCAACGGCATTCCATATGGTATACTTTTCCAATCACCCTTAATTTCCTTAATAGGGTAATATATGGACCATATTGACCCCTCAGTTGCTCCACCTAAGCTAATAACTTCCGCATTTTTGAAAGTTTTCTTTATCTTCTGAGGAAGTTCCAGCGGTATCCAGTCCCCACTAAGCAATACAAGCCTTAGACTATCATCCTGTTCACCATCATTATATAAGTCCACTGTCAGTTCCATAATTGCTGGAACTGAGTTCCAAATTGTGATTCCTTCTTTCTTTACAACTTTTTTTAGGTTATATACATCCCTTTGATCATCTATAATTACAAGGGCCGCTCCACAGCTCAATGCACCAAAAACATCATAAACTGACAAATCAAAGCACAGTGAAGAAATCCCCATAATTTTATCATTTTCTGTCACACAGAATTTTTCGTTAATATCTATAATTGTATTTGTTGCTGCACCATGAGTTATTTGAACTCCTTTAGGTTTCCCTGTACTACCAGAAGTAAAAATAACATATGCCATATCTGTTTCATCTACTTTTATATTGACTTCATCACCAGAATATTCCCTAATATTTTCATCTTTATAGGTAGACGGTGTTATAAAGAACTTACAATTACTTTTCTTTTTTATATATTCTTTTCTTTCTTCAGGATAATCAGGATCAAGCGGTATATATGCTGCTCCAGCCTTTAAAACAGCAAACAAATTTATAATGGTATCTATACATCGCTTACCTATCACACCAATGTAATCACCTTTTCTAACTCCCTTATCCATTAAGTATCTTGCAATTTGATTCGATTTTTCATTTAGTTCTTTATAAGTTATCGAATCATCATGATGAATTACAGCTACCTTATCTGGTACTAGTTTTGCTCGATTCACAAACATTTCATGTAAAGTACACTTATCAAACTTTTTGTTTGTATCATTATAGGTTTCAATAACTTTTATGCTATTCTCACTAAGGTTAATACCTGACACTTGATCATGAAATATAACCTGATTTAATACATTTATATATTGTTCAAACATTGATTTAATAACATTAATCTCAAATAATTGTTCAACGTAATCCCATGTAATATATAAACCTCCATTTAATTCATAAACTTGGTTATCTATATAAACTTGGGATGTTCTTGTACTAAAAAATTTAATTTTTTCAAAATCTATCAAATGATTAAATGAATCATCTGAGTCCTCACTCAATACACTTGTAAATACAATAGGCATTATAGCTTGATTAACCATTCTATGTTTTTTCCCAATAGCTCTTATAAAATCCACACCATCATAATGTCTATGTTCAAGGGCTTCTAACAATGTATCCTGTACCTTCGCAGCAAATTTCCAAAATGAATCAATACTATCTTTCGCATTAATATCTAATAACATTAGAGTTGTGAAATCCCCAATGATTTTTTTTACGTCTTGATGAAACGGTATCCGATTAAAAACAGTTAAATTTACTGCAAATTGACTCTGATTACTCCAATATGCTAGGACATAAGCATATGCAGCACATAAAACCGATGTAGGGGTAAGATTTTTTTCTCTTGCTTTTTGTTTTAATTTATCCCATGTTTCACGTTCTAAAAATTCCGAACATTTATTGAATGTAGGTTTCTCAATTTCTAATGGGTTGCATTTTAAAGGCAATGCTGGTGCACTTGGGAAATTATCCAATTTATTTAACCAGTACTTCTCATCTTTTTTATATCGATTAGATTGCCTAAATTCATTGGTTGCTAAAACATAGTCTCTAAAATTATACTCCAGCTCAGGCAGCTGCAGACTTGGCTGATTGTAAAACATTTTAAATTCCTTGATTAATATTTTCATACTACTGTCATCACAAATTAGTGGATCTATATTTAAACAAAAATATTTTTGATTATTGGGTAATATAAATGCTTTTATCTCAAATAATGGCCAAGTACTTGGATCTATGATTTTAGCTATCATTTTTTGTCTTTGTTCCAATATACGTATCATTATATCTTCTTGATTTAAATTCCTTACATCTACTGTGTCTACAGAATAAAATAGTTCTCCTTCTAAGATTCTTTGTGTTCCATTTTCAAAAACTATTGTTCTTAGTATTGGATGTCTATTAATTAATTTTTGTAATGCACTATTAAACCTATCTATATTAATATCTATTTCAAATTCAACCGTTAAATTTGTAGCTGCTCCACCAATTTCAAAAGCCGGATCTCTACCTATTAAATAGGCTAATTGTATACCTGTAAGTGGGAAAGGTTCATGTAAATTCTTTAAATCTGTAGTTTTTGTAAATTGTCGGTTCTCTATAATTTCTCCCTTGTTTGTTTCGATGTAAGCACTTATTTTCTTTATTGTAGATAATTTAAACAGTTCCTTTAATGGTAAATCAACACTTAACCTGTCATTCATTTTAGATAAAAGCTCCATTGCGTTTATTGAATGCCCACCAAGAACTGCAAAACTGTCATTAATACCAACTTTATTTAGATTCAAAGTTTCCTGCCACATTAAAACGAGCTGTTTTTCAATCTCATTTCTTGGTTCCTCATATTCAACCTCGGTATTAAAACTTCGATCTGGTTCAGGTAAAGACTTTTTATCTATTTTTCCATTTGCTGTTAACGGCATTTTATCTAACTTAAGAAAATAAGTAGGAATCATATAATCAGGTAACTTTTCACCTAAAAATCTTCTTAATTCTTCAACAGTAACTTCTCCTACTAATGTTAGATATGCACAAATATAATTGCTCTTGTCCTTTTCTTCTCTTGCTACAACTACAGTTTCTTTTACATTTTGATGCTTTAATAACTGACTCTCTATCTCTCCAAGTTCAATCCTAAATCCCCGAACCTTTACTTGATGGTCAATTCTTCCTATAAATTCAATATTCCCATCAGGTAACCACCTAGCCAAATCTCCTGTGTGGTATAAACGCTCTCCTTCTGCAAATGGGTTTTTAACGAATTTCTCTAATGTTAGCTGCTCATTATTTAAGTACCCTTTAGTTAATCCATCACCAGAAATACAAAGTTCTCCAGGTTCACCAATAGGCAGTAAATTTTTCTTTTCATCTACTATGTAAACTGAAGTATTTGCTAACGGTTTACCTATAGGTAGAGTGTCAACATTCTCATCTATTTCATTTATAAAGTAATATGTGGCAAAAACAGTACTTTCCGTTGGTCCGTATACATGAATGAGTTTATCTTTCCCCAGAAATTCTAATGCTTTTCTTGCATGGGAGACTGAAATTCTTTCTCCACCAAATAATATTTTTCTTATATTGATTAAACAATCTATTTTCATATCTACAAGCGCATTAAATAAAGCAGTTGTAATAAACATCACGTTTATGTTTTCTTGCTTAATTATATTTCCAAGCTTATTTATATCCGTGACTGTATCTTTTTCTATCACTACTAATTTCGCCCCATTTAACAGCGCACCATATATATCAAAAATTGATCCATCAAAAGAATAATTCGAAAGCTGCAGAATGGTATCATTATTTTTTATTTCTATGTAATTTGTATTTCGAACGACTCTGATAGCACTATAATGCGAAATGATAACTCCCTTTGGTATTCCAGTAGAACCCGATGTATAAATAATATAAGCTGTATCATCAGAACGATTTACATGTTTCAGATTATCTGTACTTAAGTCACTTGAATCTAGCTCGTCCAAATTAATTATTTCTAAATCATATTCGATTTTCTTAATGAATTTCTCTTGAGTCAATAAAATCATGGTATGACTATCCCGTAACATATAATCAATTCTTGCTTTTGGAGTATCAGGATCAATTGGGAGGTAAGCTGCTCCAGATTTTAAAATACCCATTATTCCAATTATCATTTCAAGTGATCTATCAATCATTAATCCTATAATAGCGTCTGTATTAACACCCTTATTCCTTAACATCCTTGCTAATTGATTGGATTTCTCGTTAAGTTCCCTGTATGTGAGTTGTTTATCTTTAAACACAACTGCAATATTTTCAGGTGTTCTCTCCACTTGTTCTTCAAATAGCTGGTTTATGGTCTTATTTCTTGGATATTCGGTTTTTGTAGAATTGAATTTATTTAATATCATATCTTGCTCTGCTACTGTAATCTCATCGTAAGTTCTTATACCACCCTTGTTTATTTCACCAGAATTCTTAATAGACATGTTGGATTTCCCCTTTTTTAGTAATTATCCATTACCAAAATTATTTATTATTTTATTACTGTTAAAAATATAGAGAATGAATTAAATAAAAAATTCATCGTTCATAACAAGGTATACAATCCCCCCTATTTAGAAGTTACTAAAAGGAATTCTATAAAAGAATTTAACTTACTACGAGAAAAATTTCCTTATTTTCATGCAAAAAACATATGATAAAAATTTATCTAAAAAATTAAAATAATCAGAATTTTTTTACGATAATTAAATTAAAGACAAATATTAAACCTCATATCACAAGTTACAGATAACGCTACTACAGCACATAATTAAGAAAATGAATAAGTAAAGATAACTATTGGTATATATCTGAGGAATCTAATTTAACGTATTCCCCGAAAGAATTCTCCTTCCTCAAGCGTGTGAAGGGCGTAGCCCTACGATAGGTCGGAGATGACTTTCGGTTTGGCATAGCCAAAAACTTTTGATAAACTTGCTATATGAAGTTCTTTGATAACTTGATATAGAAGGTTGCAGGAAGAAAATAGAGTGCGAAAACCAAGCCATTCGGTTCCTGCGTAAAATATCAACCGCACCAACAGAGCATCCATGCGTTGGACATCTAGGGATGGAACACCCCGAAGTAACGCTCAGGGAGACGAAAGGTTACTTTCGTCGTGGAACTGAGAAGCTCCCACTTCAAGCTTTGCTAAGTGGCGAGTAGTTCTCAACCTCAGTTAACGTATCATTTATTATTGTTGTAATTTTTTTTACATTGTTATTTATAAAGAAATGATTTCCTTCCAAATTATAAATCTTAAAATTTCCACAAGTATGCTTCTTCCAACCAATTATGCCTTTTAGACTAATTAAATCTTCTATTCCGTTTAATACAGTAATATCGCATGTGATTTTGTCCGTTTTTTCTTTATATTCATATGTTTCAACTATTTTAAAATCATGTTTTAGTAAAGGAATGAAAAATTCGAACAATTCTTCGTTACGAATTAATTCTTCTGGAGTTCCCCCTAATTCTATAACTCTATTTTTAAACTCGTTATTTGGTAAATTATAAGTTATCTCCTTCTTTTCCCTTTCACTCGGTGCTTTGTATCCAGAAAAAAAGATATGCTTGGGTTTCTTGAATCCCATTCCTATTATTTTATAGTATAATTCATACGCTAATAGGCTCCCCATACTATGTCCATAAATTGCATAATCTTCCTCACATATTTTGTCCCGAATATTATCAAAGATGTCATCTACCGCTTCTTCTAAGCTATTATAAAATGGTTCATTGAATCTTTTCCCTCTTCCTTTTAACAGTACTGGACATAGATTTATAGATGGGGTTAGATAATCACCCCATTTATAATATAACGCTTCGGATCCTCCTGCATAAGGCAAACAAAATAACATCATTAAAATGCACCTCTATCTGATAAAAGTTTGTAAAAATCATTAATAATAATATCTTGGTTAATCACTGTTATATTACTAGAAATTTCTTCATTTAATGAACATACAGCCATTTTGTATTCTAACTCTATATCAAAAATCGCCATTGAATAAGAATTACTCTTTTCTCTATTATCGAAAAGTATATGAACAGCTTTGTGACTATCTATATTAATAGAAAATGATTTTAGTGACATTGATAATCCGCTTCCATAGCATTTAATATAACTCTCTTTCAATGTCCATACCTCATAAAACTTCCTCAATTGATGATTAACATCACCTTTTTGTATATAAGCATATTCACTATCACAGAAAAAACTTTTTGCTATTTCTTCATATTCAATATGTTTTATTTGTTCAATATCAATTCCAATAGGGTTATTACTAATTGCACATACTACAAATTCTCCCGAATGTGAAATGTTAAAGTAATAATTCGGATACCCCTTTAAATAAGGTTTTCCATAATTATTTTTCCCCCATACTATTCTTTCATTACCGATTTTAAGCTTTTTATTTGTTAGAGTCCTTACTAGTAATTCACCAATCAAGGTTCTAATTTTATCTTTTTTATTAATAAATTTTTTTATTCTATATCTTTTCTCTTCATCTATCCACGAACAAATTTTTTCTAATTTTCGATCATTCATATCTTTAATTTTGGTAACAAAAATTTCCATAAAACCCCTCACAAATCCTAGTTAAATTAATTGATCAACTACAATTATTCGAGCGTTATGCTAGCTGATTTTTCTACCTTCATTAATCGTGGAATGCTAATCATGTAAAAAACTCCTACAAATATTAAACATCCGCCAACTATCCAAAAAAGAGTTTCAACTGCAAGAATACCTGGGTAAAATCCAGCAATAAAAAGTAAGGTTAGTGACTGTGAGAGCATCATCAAAGGATTAATACACCCGTGTACTCTTCCCATCATTTTTGGATTTACTATTTTTGGAATCCAACCTCCAATAGCTACATTAATCATCGGAAGTGCTAGGGCAACTATGCCCGTACAAATAACATACAGCCAAACTGTATTGACTAATGAGCTCAAAATAGTCGCTCCTCCTCCAATAAACAAAGCTAAAATTAGTAAATGATAAAGCTTTATTTTTTGAGAAAGTATAGATGCTATAACACTACCAAGTAAAATCCCGATACCAAAGACTATACTTAATATAATTGAAACTTCTTCATAGTTTCTTGGGGCTAGTTTGTATTTTAAAATAAATACCTGCATCACTGAGAGCCCTCCATTTAAAATTCCGAAAACTATAAATCCGGAGATAAGTGTAAGTAACAAGTTGTGGTTCAAAATATAACGTATTCCCTTCACAAAATCCTTCATTACAATTGAAATGTTCAAATCCTTGATATTATGTTTTCCGTTTGGCATACGAATTTCTTCTGACATTCTACAAGATTTTATAAGAAGAGCACTAATAAAAAAACTAATTGCATCAATTAAGATTGCACCATAAATACCGATTACCCAATAACAATAAATCCCGATACCACTACCAAAAAGCATAAACAAACTTGTAACCATCTGATTCAAACCAACTGCAGTAGCATAATCATCTCTTGTTAAAACACCCTGTACAAGGGATGATTGCGCGGGTGTAAAAAAGCTCTTTACCATGCTTCTTAAAAATAACAGCGCAAATGCTACTGGCATCCAGTTTAGAAAAAGAGACCACAATAATAAAAGCGATAATATAGAACAGATCCAATCACAATTTTGAGCTATTTTTTGTCGATCAATCCTATCAGTAACTACACCAACAAGAAAAAATACTACTAATGTGGGCAAAGACAACATCAACTCCGTAATAGTAGCATATGCAGGTTGGTGCGAAAAACGATTTAAAAAATAAAACATAAGTGCAGTTAAACCAATTGTACTACCCATTTGTGAAGTAAAAGATGCAAAAAATAGCCTCGAGTAATTCCCATTTTGAAATATAACTAAAATTTTCTTCATAAGGACTCCCCATTTAATTTGACTTAATTCTAATTATTCAGAATTCAACACCTTTGCTATGTTTGAAACGTAGAATATCTAAATCCCTAACGTTCATCGCAGTTCCTTTGGTTAGAGCCTAACACACTGCTTTAAGATATAATTTGCCATTAGGATTTCTATCGCGGATTACACGTCCAAATGTACACTACCACTCATTAAATTGTATAGTTTTTCATTCTGATATTCATAATCCAAACATAACTATCCAAAAGCATCCTCCTTTTGATATGCAGTTTATTTTCTCTAACTTTCGACGCTACATTCTAATACTACCTTATATTGTAATCAAAATAATAAACGAATTATTTTCTCAAGTTGTCAAAATCACTAATAAATCATATTTATTAGTGATTTTGACAACTTGATTTCTCCTCTAAAAAACGTAATATTACTGTAAATTGTTTTCCAAAAAATAATTATGTATATCCACAATTATTACAAAAAGGAATGAACACCAATGTTATCCTATCCCTTATAACTGTTTTAACTTAAGTATGAAATTCATTTTTGAAGCGAAAATGATATGGGGTATGTCTATGAGGTTTAGTCTTCCAAAAAAAATTGTAATGAGTAAATTCTTACCAAGAAAACGTTATTCGTATTTATGATACATATATAAACCATATTTTTAATCAGTCATTCTAGGACAATTGAAGTGGCAAGTTTAAGCCACTTCAATTGTCCTAGAAATGTTGCATCTTTATCTAACATCAAATTAACACTATAAGCAAAAAGCTACTTATAATTCAGATGTTTTTCCTTAAAAATTTTTTGATTTATCTTTTGCAGGTAAAATGTAGTTTTCCCCTTTTTCATATATAGAAAGTATTCTTTTCAAGAAAGTAACTTTTGGTACTAACCAATAAGCAATTATCGCTGAAACAATCCCTAATATAGCACCTGTTATAACATCGAAAGGATAATGAACTCCTACCCAAATACGAGAAATGGCTACACAGAATGCAAGTGTAATCCATAACCAACCAATCTTTTTATGAACAAGCCAAAATGAAAAACAAATTGAAAAGAATAAAATTGTATGGTCACTTGGAAATGAATTATCAACAGCATGCTCTACCAATTTATTAACATTGGGTAACTCTGCAAATGGTTGATAATTTGAATGAAACTTCCCTGCTATTTTCCCGATAACCTCAGCAATCACAAAAGCAATCATCGCTTGAACAATCATCATTCGATTTTGGTTAGATCGAGTAAACCAATACACTACAATAATTAAAGCTAAGAAATATACCATATATTCTGCCACGAACGTCATAGTAGAATTGAGAAATGGGTACTGTTTACCTAAATCGTTAACGGCTCGAAAAGCATCAATATTGAACTGAGAAAAAGACATTTTCAAACTCCTCCTTACCATATATATAAATCAAACGCTAATTAAAATTTTTTAATCTACTTTTTGTTACTACCTAATAGTTTTAGATGGTCCCATTTTATTGTTCTTAATGAATATCTACCTTTTTAAAATATGAAATCAATAATACTAATCCAATAATAGATGTTCCGAATATGCCTATATAGGAGTACTCGGGAGGATAAGTGGGCTGAAGCGTATTTCTTGAGATATCACCTGCTGCTGCCCATGGAAACAATCCTCTATGTTCTGAATTTGCTGTCATTAAATTAATCATGGTTATTACAACTGTAAATACAATGGTCGGTACGTAATTCTTAAGTACAATTGTTAAAAGTATGATTGGTGTTGATAAAATAAAAAGCAATAATCCACCTATCAAAAACTGTACAAAAGATTCCCTTATTAAGGATGAACTTAGTCCATCAAATTGAAATATTATCCCTAATAATAATGTTAATCCCCATGCTACAAAAGTTAACATCATAATCCACGAAAATAGAAGTAGGAATTTACTTATAAGAAAATTCATACGTGATACAGGTATAGTTAATAAATTCTTTAATGTATCTTCTGTATATTCCCGAATAAATAGGTAGGCGGTTACTACCCCATATAGTGGTACTCCTATTATTAGAACAGTATATAAATTTACTTCACCAAACAATTGACTAAATACAATAGTAGGAGTAGGATGTTTAGTTTTTAGGCTTACAAATGATGCTACTACTACCATAAAAGGTACTACCGATGCACCGAGAATACTAATTAAGAACATATGGGATCGTTTTAGCTTTAATAATTCTGTATATAACAGATTAACCAATTGTTCCACCTCCAACTAATTTTGTGAAGTAATCTTCTAATCTGTCTTCACTCATCAAGATTTTCAAAACCTGAATATCATTTTGTACAAATATTTTATTAATATCTCCTTGTTGCCCAAGTTTAGAATACACGCGAATAATCCCCTCATTATGAACCTCATAATCAAAAATACCAAAGTTTTTCTCTAAGATTTTTGTAGCTTTATTGTCATTCGATACTTGAAACTCAATATATTTGCGATTCTTTTTTCTAAGGCTGTTAAATTCGATTTCCTCTAAGAGCTTACCTTCATGAATGATCCCCATATGATCTACTAACTGTTCTATTTCTGATAAAATGTGGCTGGATATTAATAAAGTAATTTTTCTTTCTTTAGCCAAATTTTGTATCAACCTTCTAATTTCCTTAATTCCTATTGGATCCAAACCATTAGTAGGCTCATCTAATATTAATAATTCTGGGTAATGAAGAAGAGCTCTAGCAATCCCTAATCTTTGCTTCATCCCTAAAGAATATTTACCCACAAGCTTTTTAGTTTCATGTTGCAATCCCACGATTTCTAACGCTTCATCAATTGCATTTTTTTTGTGTATCCCAATAATTTTCGCATTAATTAGTAGATTTTCCCGTGCTGTAAGATTCTCATAAAATCCAGGAACTTCAACAATAGACCCAATTCTTTTAAGGATTTCTTTTTGATTTTTTAATAAGTCTTCTCCAAATATTTCAATCTTTCCATGGGTGGGCTTTATCAATCCTAATAACATTCTAATTGTAGTCGTCTTCCCTGCACCATTTCGACCTAAAAAGCCGTAAATTTCTCCTTGATTTACGGTTATATTAAGATTATCCACTGATTTCTGATTGCCATAAATCTTTGTTAAATTTGTAGTCTTTATTATTGCGCTCATGTAAGAACACCAACTTTCTTGTATGCTTATGTTTTTAGTATAGAAAGCAAATTTTAAACCAGGCTTAACTATTTCTTAACTATTTCTTAATTATGAAATTAACTATTCATCATTAACTCCATCTTGCTCCCTTGTATAATAAAGATAACCCCACTCTCCTTTGACTTTGATATAAGTCTCATCTAGATGCCAAGTATAGTGTGTAAATTTGTTTTTCTTTTTCCAAATCTGATTAACATCAGGGTATGTTACAATTACTTGACCTTTATGTAATAAGTCTTCAAACACTACTATTTCTCTTTCTTGCTGTTTAGTACCAACGAAAGTAATGGCTAGCTTTACAAAACCTTTTTTCTTTTTCAGTAAACTTAGTCTCAACAGTTACTTCTTTACCCTCAATTAATAATTGAGGGTAATTAGTATACAATTGATAAAAAGAAAATAGAAAAAAGAAGACGTGAAATTCAAAATTTAATGGATAAACTATCTGAATATTAATTCTTCAAACGAGAAGAGCCCTCCAAATAGGACGGCTCTTCTTTATTTCACATACAAATAGGCTTGCTTACAGTAGTTTTTTTGTATAGGACTTTTTCTTAACACATATACTATTTTTGAACCTGTTTACCAATACGCGTCCTGTTGGTATCTTGAATTCCTCTTAAAAAGAGCTGCAGATACGACTGCATGCCCTTTTATTTACGTTGTTTCTCTATATTGAATAAAATAATTAAAAACTAAATATGTAATATTACATATTTTTTCTGTTCAGATTATGTTAGGATTTACTTCGTAGTCGAATTATGGTTTCGTATCTAATTCAGCAATATGTGAACTGTTTACCTAAAGAAAAGACACCCAAAAGGTGTCTTTTCTTCTTTTAATCTAAAAAATATTTTTTCTTTTCAGTAAGATCCAATTATCCCTCTAACCTAGACCTCATAATTAAAGGCAATTTAATCATGGTACTCAAGAGTTTTCATCCATTTCAATATACCTATAGCTTAATTTAAAATCACATTTCCAGCACTATATTTGCTTTCCTACAGATTTTCTGTCTTGTTCTTAATTCTGTCAAAATCCTCATGTAGCTATACAAAGAATATATGCTACTATGATATTAAGAAACTATGCGTTCCCTTAACCCTGTATCCGGCCCTGTATTTATTACAGGGTCTTTGTTTATTTTATTTACTTTTATTGGCTTATAAGGGTTAATACACAACCAATTTCAATTAAAACCGTTTAAATGTTAGTTAAAATTTGAAATAATATATCTATTAACTTTTTTAACAAATGTAATCTAATATTAAATTTCTAAATCTATACTGTACTATACACCAGTTAACACTATATAAATAGTATTAACTATCTTAATTGAATATTAGTAATAGTAAGTATAAACATTATCAATTTACTACATCTTACATTTATGTAAAAATAAATACATGTTAAGCTTTTTCAAAATCTTTCCCCTAATAAAGATTTGAAGTAGCATTTCATGATTCTCCTTACTGTTAATATGCCTTGAAAAAGAACCCTATAGGGTTCTTTTTCTTCTCATTATAACCTCAGTAAGTCCATGCAAAAAGGACTGCTAATTATTTGCAGCCCTTTTACACGTTAATATACACTTGTATTACATGCTTAAAACTTTATTGTATTAGGTATTTATACCAACTAAACATGCCATTATCATTTAGATATATAACACTTCAAAGTTTAGAAGTATACAATAACAAATCTTTCCCAACTTCCAGCTACATAACTAGTAGCTGTTAATTCTCTACCACCATTTGCTGATATATATCTACCATTACTTAGTGCTTGTAATACATATATCCTATTGTCTCCACCATTATATAAGATAAACTTTTCCAGAAATATCTGGTTTATCCTCAAATAGAAAATCTTTATCTTTTGCCCATT
This sequence comes from Bacillus sp. 2D03, assembly GCF_003946765.1. NCBI lineage: Bacteria > Bacillati > Bacillota > Bacilli > Caryophanales > Bacillaceae > Bacillus > Bacillus sp. 2D03. The sequence goes on from NZ_RPSJ01000010.1 coordinate 53,864, forward strand.
TATCAGGTGCTAAACGTACATATTCAATATTAGCTTCTTTTGCACTTTTATAGTTTTCAGGTAATGACGTACTATTCATGAAATTAGTACCCTTTCTTTTCGAATCCCAAAAACTAATTTTTGAATCGCCCTTGTGGTATGTATCAGCTCTTACATTCATTTCCTGTACTCCAAAACTCATCATGCCTAATAACGCAACAATTGGCAAAACTTTTTTCACAACTTTTCCTTCTTTCTCTTTATATTTAACACACATAACATACCTTTGTTTTGTTACAGGAATATGGCAATTTTCCAAAAATACCTTTTAAATTTATACATTGGTAGTTCATTCATAAAAAAAGAAAGAGATAATTAGAACGTTGCTTCATTTTAAAAGAAACAAAAAAGGAATCCTTTACGGATTCCTTTTTGCAATGCACTCTTTTTCAAATGGTACATTTTGCACCTACTTTTAGTATAACTTATAATTCCTATAAAATAAATAAGATTAACTGAAATTTACTTCAAATTGTGATAAAAAACATAATTAAGAAACGCAGATAACTAAATATCATCCCTTTATTAAATAAAAAAGATTAAATAATTCCCCCTCCAAACTAGGACCCCTTTACACTTTTTACAAATATTGTTATAATTAGATAAATCAAAGCATTACCCCATTAACAAAGGGACTCCATAATTGGAATCCCTTTGTTAATTAGCTATTAAAAATGATAGCATGTGATTATTGTATAATTTCTTCCTTTTTTAGATCTGCATATTCTTCTACGAAATCCCATAAACCTTGCTTTTCGAAGTAAGAAATACTTTTTCACTTCTTCCAAGAGTTTAATTGCTTCATCTTCATTAAGAGAACGTAAAATATTGAAATGATATACATACTCTTCATTTCCTAATTCCATACAAACTGCTAATCCTTTTTCAATAAGTTCTTTTACAATATTTGTTTTTCTTAGCTTATAATGTTCACGCGCTTGTAAGAACAATGCTTTAAAATGGGCAATATTCTTCTCTGTCACTTCTGATAAATGACGAATTGCTAATTTAGATAAGTTTTGAGTTGCATATAATAGTCCTAAATTATGCCTTACTATTAAAATCAATTTGTCTTCATTATGTTTTTGCAAAAGGTCAATGGAACGATTGAAATGTTCTTCCGCTTTTTCAAATTGCTTTAAGAATATACGAGCTGTCCCTAATGCGGTTTCACAAGAAGCAACTTTCACCTCATATCCCATTAGCCCTAAATACAAGGAATATAGATACTTATTTTACTTTCAAAGGCTGAAACCTTGCTGCATAACTACTGAAAATAAACATAAGAAAGACGTTCAAATCCATATGGATAGAACGTCTTTTCACTTTATTTCATACATATACTGATTTTTCACTTATTCATTTTGTATTGTACTTAAAAAACCAATGAATTCATCATCATTTACAGGTTTACTGTAGTAATAGCCTTGAATTAGATAGCATGCATTACGCTGTAATACCGTTAATTGTTCCTTCGTTTCTACCCCTTCTGCTATCACTTTCATGTTTAAAGTATGAGCAAGTGAAATAATGGTTTGTATAATTTCATCTCCATCAGTAGAAGTTCCAATCCTATTAACAAATTCTCTTGGAATTTTCAAAGTATCAATTGGATAAAGAGGCAGATACGCTAATGAAGAATAACCTGTACCAAAATCGTCAATTGATAAATGTACACCATATGATTTTAATGCTTTTAACTTCGATAAGGTTTCCTTTTCATCTACCATTGCTATTCGCTCTGTTAATTCCAAATCAATCGAATTAGCAGGTACTCCTATCTCTTCTATGGTAGATATAATGGTTTGAACAAAATCTTTCTGTTCAAACTCTATAGCTGATAAATTTATCCCCATCTTTAGATTTGAAAAGCCCGTAGAATGCCATTCTTTCAGTTGTTGACACGCTTTCTGTAACGTCCACTTCCCAATTGAAATAATCTGCGCCGTTTCTTCTGCGATAGGTATAAACTCAAAAGGAGAAATCAGCCCAAGCTCTGGATGTTGCCAACGTATTAAAGCCTCTGCACCAATAACCTTACCTGCCTTACTATCAATTTGTGGTTGATACAATAAAAACAACTCATTATTTTCAATTGCATTTGGTAAATCCTGTTCTAATTGTAATCGACGAGTTACTTTTTGAGATAATGTCTCGTCATACATACAAACAGCATTGTTACCTTTTTCCTTTGCGCTATACATAGCGATATCAGCGTGTTGTAAAAGTGTAGTAGTATTTATTCCTCCAAATGGATACACTGCTATTCCTATACTAAGAGATAAGTAAAAACTATGCTGATTTACTACAAATGGTTCTTCAGTTATACGAAATAGAGTTTTACACAAATCCAATAGCTGTTGCTCTGTTTGGTTATGGACAATGATCGCAAACTCATCACCACCTATTCTTGCTAGAGGAATAGTCGGTGACAGACATGTCCTAAAACGTTTGGCAACTTCTTTTAAAACCTTGTCACCAATCGAATGACCCAATGTATCATTAATAGTCTTAAAGCGATTTAAATCAATATACAGGAGCCCAAACTTATCCTGTGTTTTTTGTGCACGCTTAATAGATCTATCTAATTCTTGTTGGAAGAATATACGATTTCCAATCTCCGTCACCGTATCATGGAATGCAAGGTAATTTATCTCTTCCTGTTGTTGTTTCATCCTTGTTATGTCTTTTACCATTACATAGCTCCCAAAGGTTTGTCCTTCTATCATAATAGGAACTATAGTGACATACCAAAAGAGTATATCCTTCTCATTGTTATTTTTCACACGTAACTGTAGTGAAGATGAACTACATCGTTTCCCTTTCTTTATAGCTGCTTCCAATTCAGATTTATCTTCATCTAAAAAAATAGAGAAGCACTCTTTCCCTATCAATGCAGCACTTTCTTTTCCTAGTAACATACTTCCAGCCTGGTTTATATTTAATACGATACCGTTTGAATCAATCGTTAAAATAGGATCCGGATGATACTCATATAATGACTTAAATCTCTCTTGATTTTTTACTAAATCATTAGATTTATTTATTAAATCCCTTGTTCTTTGAGATACTGTTTGTTCTAATTGATTATTAAACACTTTTAATGTTTTAGTTAACTCTTTGTTTTGCATTCGTACGATTGTATGACGAATCAGTACAAATACAAAAGCAATACAATTTCCCGTAATTAATGTAGCTGAAGAAGTTTGCTCTTTCAAAGTAAAGCCAATTAAGACTGCAACTGCAAGATAAGGGAATATACCAAGAAGTTTCTCTCCAAATGTCGGATTAATAATAAAATAATTTCTTTTAGAAGAAGTATTCTTTGGGATTGTAGCAGCAATAGCGATAAATAATAGGAAAACTCTATACAAACACCTTAAAAATATAACTGAACGCTCTGACAAATCACCTTGTAAGTAAAAATACAAATAGTCCGTAATAGCCAATCCAGTTAATACTAGGATAAAAATAAACAATTTACTTTTTGCATTGAAAATAGCAGGTCGAAAGATCAGTGTAACTCCAAGTAATAGAAGCAATAAATCTATAATCGGAAAAATAAATGAGAGAAAAACATCTCCAATTGATAAGAATAAAATATTTGCAGATGGTTTATTAAATAGGTACCACTCTAATGTAAAAATAGCAGTAACAACAATGCATAAATCACAAAGTAAATACGTTTTCTCCCATTTGTTACATTCCATCATAATTTTATAAAAGAACGCAAAAAGAAAGAAGAATAAGAAAAACAGTAGAAATACATCAGAAATATTAAAATTTTGTATTGGTAATTCTACATTAAGTACTTGAAAAGCGGATATGAAATTCCCTATCAAAAAACACCCTATTGCAATAGTAATGCAAACCCAGAATACTCCTAACTTAATTTTTTGGGATAATATAGAATACAGTAATGAGATAAATACAGTAGTTTCAACGACTAAAGATGATAGTCGGATATTAAAATCTGATACGAAATAATGATTCGGAAAAACAAATAAAAATATAAAGCAAAAGCTTATATAAGTTATTAAAGCCAATATCAATACATAAAATTGCACATATGCATGCTTACGCAATGGACTCACCTTCTTGAGTTTTTCTATACTTTTATTAAAAAATGGCTTGATGGTAGCACAAGTCCTACTAATTAAAATGTGTGCTACCTATTATCCATATTATGACCTTTTTAAAAGATTTCTTTCTACACACAACAATCTTATTAACTTTTTGTAGATGTTTACAATTACCAATACTGAGGATTCTAAAAAGGATAAGCTGAAAAATGTAATTTTTTAAGTATTTGCGCGTCGTAAATTTGGCGGGTACAACTTATCTACTCTTTACATATGAGATAGAATCTACTCCTCTATTGGATTATAGTTGCTATCTGTCACACTTAAAAAGGAATGAAAATATACTATCATTAAAATAGAAATTCAAATTAGTTTACGAAACCAACTGTAACTATTATAGTTACACAAAAAGTTGATGTCAATTTCATATCCTCCCTTTTTAACGGACAAAAGACATGACCTATTGAACAAAAATGTGATGTTTATAAAAAGGGCGGTAAAGTTTTATCTCCTTACTCAAAGAATTATAAATGATTTAGTATTAGATGAAATTGAAGCTAATATTGCATCTCCCTAAAAAGAATGTTACTCTAAAAATAGAATTATGAAAGGAATGATGGATGAATAATGATTAACTAATTTATATTTTAAGTTGAATTTTATAACTTCAAACTACAAAATATAGGGTTAGTCTATCCATTTTTAAAATTCAGTTCATACTTTATTTGTCATGATTCAAATGATTAATAAGTACTTATTAAGTATAGACGAAAGACTAATCCTTCCGATTACAAATTGGGGGATTTTTTTATTCCTGTTTGTCTTAGTTGAAACTTACTAATTGTTAAATGTACTTCACAAATAAAGGAGCGAGAAAAATGAGTACTTCAGATACTATTGTTACACATGTAATGCTCTATATAAGTCGTTAATATCCATCAAACTTATATAGAGGAATTAAAAAATGGATGTTCCGACTTTATATGAAACGTTTCGATATATAAAGGAGGAATTATTATGTCAATGATAAAGGTCCAAGACTTAACTTTTTCATACCCAGGTAGCTTTGATAATATTTTTGAAAGTGTAAACTTCCAAATAGATACGGATTGGAAGCTGGGATTTATCGGTAGAAACGGACGAGGTAAAACGACATTCTTTAATTTATTGTTAGGGAATTATGAGTATAGCGGGAAAATCCTTGCTTCAGTAGAATTCAATTACTTCCCCTACTCTGTTTCAGATAAGAACAAATTCACTCATGAAATCCTTGAAGAAATTTGTCCCCAAGCCGCAGATTGGGAACTTCTACGTGAGATATCCTATTTAAATGTTGATGCTGAGGTCATGTACAGACCATTTAAAACATTATCAAATGGGGAACAAACAAAAGTGTTGCTTGCTGCACTGTTTTTAAATGCGGGTCAATTTCTATTAATTGATGAACCAACAAATCACTTAGATACAGATGCACGAAAGATAGTCTCCGATTATCTAAGGAAGAAAAAAGGATTTATTTTAATTTCACATGACAGAATCTTTTTAGATGGGTGCGTTGACCATATCCTATCTATTAATAGAGCAAATATTGAAGTTCAAAGTGGTAACTATTCTTCTTGGAAGTTAAATTTTGATAGACAGCAAGAACACGAGAAGGCTACAAATGAGCGTCTACAAAAAGACATAGGGCGATTAAAACAGTCTTCCAAACGTTCAGCAAGTTGGTCTCATGACGTGGAAGCTTCAAAAAATGGAACGAGGAATTCAGGCTCTAAGTTGGATAAGGGGTTTGTAGGACATAAAGCAGCGAAGATGATGAAAAGAGCAAAAAACCTTGAATCAAGGCAACAAAAAGCTATTGAGGAAAAATCAAAATTACTAAAAAATGTGGAAAAAACTGAGTCATTAAAATTGGAACAATTGCAATTTAAATCAAATGAATTGGTTACTTTAGTTGACGTGTCCGTTAAGTACAATGATCAAATTGTGAATGAGCCGATTAGCTTCATAGTTGAACAAGGTGACCGAATTGTACTTGATGGAACGAATGGGAGCGGAAAAAGTAGTATCCTAAAACTAATTCTAGGACATCCGATACAGCATACAGGCTTAGTTACTTTAGGTACAGGACTCATCATTTCCTATGTCCAACAAGATACTTCTCATTTGAAGGGATCGCTATCAGGCTTTATTGAAGAGCACAAGATTGATGAAACCTTATTTAAGTCCATCCTAAGTAAGATGGACTTTGACCGAATTCAATTTGAAAAAGATATATCTCATTATTCTGGTGGACAAAAGAAAAAACTGCTTATCGCTAAAAGTTTATGTGAAAAAGCTCATATATATATATGGGACGAACCACTAAATTTTATAGATATCTATTCCCGCATGCAGATTGAAGAACTTATTCAACAATTTAATCCCACAATGGTTATTGTTGAGCATGATAAAATATTTCAACAAACAGTTGCAACGAAAACTATATCTATGTAGCTCAAAACGAATACTTGAAAATATAATCATTAACTTGAGTCCTTGAATTATAAAAACTTTAATGAATTGATAAAAAAAGCCTAATTTCTCTACAATACATTGAGAAATTAGGCTTTAAATAGTAATAATAGAATTCATAAACACTGAATAATTTACACATTAAGTTTATCTGTTAATGCAGTAACAATCCTGTCCACTAAGTCTTCGGGTAATCCATATTCCTTATTAACTACAGCCTGTATACTAGCAAAAGAACTTTCATTGTATTTTGATTGCCTTTTTCCTCTACTATCTTTCTCTTTATTTATGAAGTTTTCACGAGATTCATAGTTCATCTTATCTGATTCTTTACCAATAGATTGATTGGTGTAAATTATAAAGATACCTAACATCATAATTACACAAATGAAAATCCCTACTAATTTAAGTCTCATTATTCATTTCCTTCCTGCAACTCTTACTGTTTCTCGTTCATAATATCTCAACCATATCAAATTCATATTAATTTGAAGTAAAATTTTGTTCTTAACATATTTCTTAATAGAAAGACTGTATATCCTTCTATTTGTTTGACATCATTAAGATGCTCACAAATAGAAATAAATTCTATTCCTATATATAGATAAATAATCTAAAAATTTATATAATAAGATTAGAAGTGTAGCATATTATTATTATTGAAAGGTCTTGGTATAATGCTAGGCATTAATGTAAAAAAAACAAATGAAGAGTTAATTATTTCATGGCAATTGGCGGAGATTACAATTCCATTACGTGATGTGATTGAGGTTACCGAAGATGCTACCTATGCTGGTGTTGAAGAAGTAGATGTAATACGTATTGGAACAGCTTATGGGACAACAGACCGTATTTTAATTAAAACAGTAAAACAAAATTATGTATTGTTTACTACAAATAAAGTTGCTATTTTAAATGCCATTCACGCTTAAATATAGGAGTCTTCTTGGCTAAAATGATAAAAATAAGCACATCTTGTTATAAAAACAGATGTGCTTATTTTTTAGTTTTTATGCGTTTTTACGTTTTAAGAAAATAACTCCACCAGCAATTAACAGTAATGCTCCTGCAGCCATAGAAATCCAACTTGTAAGATTAGTACCTGTTTGCGGTAACCATCCAATTTTAGATTGAATTTCTTTCTTAAGTTGTGGTTGTTCTTTTACTTGCTCGTTAGGTTGCTCTGGTGTTGGCGTATTTTCATCTGAATTTGGCTGTTCTGGTTTAGGTTGTTCCGATTTTCCCTCTTTAAATTTCACTGTTTGTCCCTTATCTTCAATTTCAGCGTGAATAGCTACTAATATATTATCTTGATACAGTTCTTCAAATACTACTACTTCTTTACCTTGTAATGCAGAAGCATTAAATGTGAAATCTAGTGTGATAGAACCATTTTTCTCTTTAGCAGTAAACTTAGATTCTACTGTTACTTCTTTACCATCAACTAATAATGGTTTGTTGGTTGCTTTATCCATTAGTTTGCCTTTTACTACGTATTCTTTACCCACGATTAAGTCTTTGTATTCCACTTTATCTTGGATTGTTACAGATTTAGAAGCATCTAACTCTTTAGAACCATCAGCTTTATTTGTTGCTGTCGTTTTAATAGAAGGTTCTACAAATCGAACTGTTTGACCTACATCGTTAATGTCAGCATGAGTTGCAATTACTTGACCTTCATGTAATAAATCTTCAAACACGACTACTTCTCTTCCTTGCTGTTCAGCACCAACAAAAGTAAAGTCTAATGTTACAAACCCATTCTTTTCTTTTGCAGTAAACTTCGTTTCAGCTGTTACTTCTTTACCATCAATTAATAATGGTTTGTTAATAGCTTTGTTCATTAGTTTACCTTTTACAGTGTACTCTTTACCTACAACTAAGTTAGTATACTCCACTTTGTCTTGAATAGTGATAGAATCCTTTGAATGAATCTCTTTTCCACCATCAGCTTTATTTGTTGCTGTCGTTTTTACTGATGGCTTAACGAACTTAACTGTTTGACCTTTATCATTGATATCAGCATGTGTCGTAACAACTTTTCCGTCTTTCAGTAACTCTTCAAATACTACTACTTCTTTTTCTTCTAAACCAGTTGCATCAAATGTGAAGTCTAATGTAATAGAACCATTTGCTTCTTTTGGTGTAAACTTCGTTTCAGCTGTTACTTCTTTACCATTTACAACGAATGATTTATTAGTCTTTTTATCCATTAATTTACCTTTTAAAGTGTACTCTTTACCTACTTGTAGGTCTTTGAATTCCACTTTATCTTGGATTGTTACAGACTTAGAAGTGTGCATTTCTTTTGTACCATCTTTTTTATCAGATGCTGTTGTTTTAATTGAAGGAATCTTCTCATCTTTGACAACGTGTTTAATGATTTGACCATTCTCTTTAATTTCAAAAGAAAACGTCTCTTCATTTAAGATATAACCGTTTGGTGCAACAGTTTCTTTATATGTGTATTTTCCAAATGGTAGCTTTTCAAATTTAGCGATACCTTTATCATCTGTTTTACCTTTTACTACTTCTTTTCCTGCTTCGTTATAAATTGTAAATTCTGCATTTGGAAGCTTGTTATTTCCATCAGCCACATCTACCTTTGTAATTTCTAGATCACCTTTGATAAGATGATTAACTGCCAATAACTCAATAATCTTTCCATGTTCCTTTATTTCGAACGTAATCGGTTCTTTAACAAGAACGTAACCATTTGGAGAAGCCTTTTCTACAAATGAATATTTACCATACGCTAAATCTTTGACGTTAATCTCACCATTTTTATCTGTCTTATATTCCCCAACTACTTTTCCACTTGCATCTTTTAGCTCGAATGCTGCACCTTCTAATTTTTTACTAATATCTTCATTATCTACTTTTAGTAATTTTACACTACCTTTCACTTCGGTATTTTCCACTGTAAAAGTAAGTGTTTTATTGTGCTCTTTAATTTCAAAAGGATACTTTGTTTTATTTCCAATATATCCATTAGGTGTTTTTGTCTCTAAGAAATAATATTTACCATACGTAAGATCTTCAACGTTTGCAATTCCATTTTCTTTTGTTACTACTTTTTTCACTTCTTTTCCATCTTCAGTGAAGACTGTGAATTCAACATTTGGTAAAATCTTTCCTGAATCACTAAGCTTTTTAATTTCGATGTTACCTTTTACTTTGTTATTTACTATTTGGACAGCTCCTGTTTCCCCTGTCTTAACTTCAATAGTTTGTGGTTTATCATCTGAAACATAGCCTGTTGGTGCTTTAATTTCTTTTAATGTGTAAGTACCAATTGGTAAGTTGTTTAATTCTGCCATACCATCAGCACCAGTCGTGATTTTTCCGACTGATTCATTATTTGCATTAAAGACCTCAAATACTGCACCAGCTAAAACTTCTCCATTTTCTCCAACTTTTTTAATTTTTAAAGAACCAGCTGCTTCCCAATTTACTGCAAGATCACTACTAAGCTTTTCTTCATTTCTTTCTAATAGTACTGTAGCATTCTGAACAGTATCCGTACCACGGTAAGCAATTGCTTGAACTTTAGTTAAATTAGCAGCAACACTTAAATTAAATTCACCCGTTTTTGTATTTTTAGGAATTTGGATACGAAATTTTTCTCCAACTGAAAGCTGATCTTTCACTTCTCCATTTTCACTAACAATTCTAACTCCATTAGGTGTATTTTTCGCTACTACTTTATAAGAACCACTCTTAGCATTTGTTTGTACTGTATATAGATTCGTTTCGAAGAATTCACCTTTTAATTCTGCTTTTTGTTTTTCAGCTGGGATAACATTCATATAAATATCTTGCGTATCCCCACTATTATTAGCAGCATTAATAATTGTCTTAGCTGCTTTTTCAACATTTTTATTCTCATGTTTTAATTCATTTACATTGAGTTGACCTAATGCATTCCAAACCGCAAGTTGCGTTGCATAATGCGCTTCATTTTTATTAGCTACTCCCAGCTGTTCAGCACTTTTTTGCGGGAAACCATTTAATAAGACTCTATATACTACATTATCTGTTTTCCCCATTTCAGGAAGATCTTCACCATTTGGTGATTTTAATCCAAGGGTTAAGCAATAAGCAATTTGACCACTTGAATTTTTAATCATTTCAGTACGAATGTACTTACCTAGACTATTACTATAACTCCAGTCCATTGAATATTTCTCATGCGTCATAACCTCTGCACTAGCCCTAGGTAAAAATACATTAAGGAATAATGCCAGTACTGATAATAATGTAAAAACTCTTATAATGACTCTCTTACCCAATTTTGTAACCTCCCTAGAATAAATTAATCCGAGTATATATCGCAATATCTAAAACATTCACGATCGACCCAATTATCATTATAAAACAATAAATTACAAATATTAAATAATTTTAATAAAATAGTCAAAAAATTTACACATTTTATTATTTATCAAGTTTTTTAACGAATTTACTATATACAAATTCTAAAACACGCCTACAATTTAAAAGACAAATATGTATGTTAAATATATAAATAGCAATTCCTTTACTCCAGTTATTAAGCTTTCCCCTATTAAAAATAGCCTTTTCATTTTCTTGTTAACCTGAGTAATTTATACACCTCTTTTAATCTATTACACTCCTCCATTTAAATATAAAGGTGACTTCTCGTTCAAATAATAAAGTGAAACTTTAATTCGCCCGATTCCCACCTAACTTCTTTGCTTTCATTGAATTTTTGGGCGGGAGTCTTACTGCCCAAAAATAACGGGATATATTATGCAATATTGCATTTGATAATCATTTTCATTGTAACTATAATGATTACAGAATTACTATTAATCTAATATTCTACATGGAGGTTTTATTATGTTTAAAAAAATTATTGTATCTTCTATGGCGCTTACTATGTTCGGTGGAGCTGCAACTATGCTAGAGGCACCTACTGCTCAAGCAGCTTCTTATAACTCAACGTCATCCTCTTACTTTGATGTCACTCCTGAAGAGGCCGTGGCTTTCTATCAATCTCAAGACTATAAAAAATTAAAAGTATTTTTGGATGACTTTGAAGCTAGAAACCCTTATACTCCAGGTGGAGGCTACGCTCAAGGGAGTGTACGTATGCAAAAATTCAACGATGCTCTTAGAGATGCCAAATTAACAAATGTCTACCAAGAATTTATTAGAATCTCATACTACAATCATTATCCAGAACCAAAATAATAACAACGGATTAAATGTTTATTATTTCTATAACTTAGCCTAATTTTAAATGTATAACCTAAAAATAATTACTAAAAACCACTCATATAAGGGTGGTTTTTCTATTTCCCCATATAATTTAGCGGAATGTTACATCATCTTTATTTTAATATCTTTTATAGTAGCCATTCTCTCGTTGACACAATCTAGTAGGTTAGCAATGGGGATATCAAAATATATTTATAATTATTTTCTGTTTAATAGCAAAAAACGAACACCCTCTCACAATTAGATAAGGTGCTCGTTTTCATTTTTATCGGTAATTCTCAATTCATTTTAGCTTCTTTCCAATAAGCAAAGATTAAATTAACTTAAAAACAAAGCGTTTTAAATTTAATTCATAGATCTTACTGAAACTTGGAATTGCCCCTTAGAACCATCATCATTTGAAACGTAAATTTTATATGTTCCATTCGGTAATGGAGATAAAGCATTCCGTACATTTGTAACATTAATTTGTTGTTCTCCAGGTTTTATATAACCACCAACAATTAGCTCTGTATTTGGACCTTTTACACTATATCCCATTGTATTTTGACCATTATTTTTCATAGAAAAGCTTAAGTCAGTACTCCCATCATATACGAAAGAAGTTACAGCCTCGCCACTATAATCCATTGTTTGGGTTAATAATAAGTCTGCAGAAACATGTTCAACTACATGAATTGGATCATTCGTTTTGTGTACTTCTTCAGCATAAGTATTATTCCCTAACACACCAAGTGTTAATGCTGAAACTACTCCACAACTAAGCGCTAGTTTATTTAACTTCATTTTAAGTTCCCCCTTGATGTTTGTATTCTATTACCATCATACATCCTTTTCCAAGTGCGTTTTTATGTAATAATTCATATCTATAAACCTATATATCTTAACTTTTCAACTTAATAGTTATTGAGAAAGCCACATAGATAAAGTTACAATATTGCACTTCATAAAAAACATGTGAATTTTAAAGTCTTTTTCTAACAAAGTTTTATACGAGTAAGTACCAAAATACTCAAATGAATAGCATTTCTATTTCAGATAAAATGTACTAATAAAATTTTTCTAAAATTTCACTTTGTAATTTGATATATTCCATGTTAATATAACGAAGGCTACAAAACAGGAGTCACCACGCATATCATTTTCACAGAATATTCATACTTAAAAAGACTTATTTTATCAGTAACTCAATCCAAATTTCACCTATACAAAAGTTAGTTTATAATTTCATATGTACATAAATTTAAATAGATTTTTTATCTATTATTTTTTCTATTTTCCTTATCAATTTTAATACGAGTAATATGACAGCACTTTTCAAGTACCCTTCCTTTTTTAGATAAAAAGTCTACTAATACTAAACATCTATGTCCAACTCATACATAATTCTACTTACAAACTATCGGAGATGCAAAACTATGGGAATTTCTACTCTTTTATTAAATACCTTTATTATAATAATTTGTATCCTTAGCTATCACGTATTTTGGCTAGAGTTTAAAGAAAAAATAACATGTAATAATATGTTATTTTCTATCCTTTCCTCCATTGCTATTATTTTTTGTATGACTTTTCCTTTTCATTTACATGTGGGATTTATTTATGATTTACGTTTTATTCCTATAATATTAGTTTTTCTATATGGAAATACAAAAAACATTGTTTTTATAGGAATTTTATATCTTTCTTACCGGTTTTACTTAGGCGGAAATGGCGTTCTTCCATCATTTATTATCTTTACTATCATTTCTGTTATAACAATGCTCTCTCGTTACTTATTACCTATGTATTTTAAAGAAAAAAAGATATTATTAAGCTTACTTCTTATTTTAGTATGTACAGCTTCCCTTTCTATTTGCGGTATTGTAACTCAAATAAATACAGGAGGTAAAATAGACTCTACTCTCATAGAATTTTTATTAAATTATATAGTCATTAATATTTTCACAGTATTATTATCAGTTTATTTTATAGAGGAAATGATTGAGAAATATAAAATGAAAGAAAAACTGCAACGGGCTGAAAAATTTTATATAGCTAGCGAACTAGCAGCGTCAATTGCACACGAAATCCACAATCCACTAACCACGGTACATGGATTCACTCAATTATTAAATGAAAAACATGCCTCTAAGCTATCTCAGGATCAATACTTAGAAATCATGTTAATTGAAATGCAGCAAATACAATCTACTATTAATAACTATTTATCTTTAACCAAACCACAGAACACCCTAAAAGAAAAAATAGATATTAATCACATTTTAAATCAGGTGAAAGATACTATTTCACCACTCGCTCTATCATACAAAGTTGAAATCAAACAAAATAGTACAGATTCCTTTTATATAAATGGGGACCCCGAAAAATTCAAACTCTGTCTAAACAACATCATCCAAAACGGAATTGAGGCTATGAAAAATGGTGGATTATTACAAATAAATATACAAAAAGTAAAAGGAAATATCATAATTGATATTATTGATTCAGGAATTGGGATGTCATCTCAACAAATAAAACGAATTGCTTTGCCATTCTATTCAACAACAGAAAAAGGAACTGGGCTTGGTACTATGATTGCTTATAGTATTATTAGAGAATTAAACGGAGATATAGAAATAGAGAGTGAATTAGGTAAAGGGACACGCTTTTCTATTAGTATCCCTTGCTAATGTGATAACAATTTTCTGTTTAGTTAATTACATAAATGAATTTTAAGAATCCCGCTAGCTAGCTTATTTATTAATTGTCTTAAATTCATATGCGTTAATTAAATATAATAAGGATCAGAGCCTATCTATTGTTACAGATACACTCTGATCCTTTAGTTTAATTCAATTAAAAACACTTAATATTTATAACTTTTCTTACATCGTGATGAAATACTAGTTCATCAATTTTATCTTATTTACTGATTAGATTGGTTTAATATAAATATAACATCTCGCGACACTTAATTTGTTATTATCATTAGAGACATTGCCTGCAGTTGTTTTTTCATTAAAGTACAGACCTTTTTCCATTCATTGAACAAGACAACTCCCCTTTTACTACTTCACTTCCACCGTATAATTCCCTGTCCCCCCGCCATACTGATACACATGTAAATAATACTTCCCTGGATACGTATAGTAACTACCTACTAGTTTACTCCCTTGTTGCTGAGCATACGTAACATAATTATTTAAATCTGCTTCAGAATAAAGTACCCAGTTCATTCCGATATTATTTTCATTCGTTACGTTAATTTGAAGGTTTTTAGCAGTCTCCACATTAATTTCAAAGAAATCACTTGTATCGCCATTTCCTAAACTAGCACGTAAAACTTGATTTAACTGCAATTTGTTTGCTGTTTGGAATGAGTTATTCGGTTCTTTTTCTACACTGTTATCTTCTTTCTTTTGAACAGTTACAGTCGCTGTAGCAGTATTAGTTGCTCCTTTATCGTCTGTTACCGTTAATTTCGTCGTATACGTTCCTTCTTTTGTATATACGTGAGTTGGATTTTGCTCATTACTTACTGCTCCATCACCAAACTCCCATTTATACGAAGTAATTTTCCCGTCTTCATCTTTTGATCCGTCGCTTGTAAATGAAATTGCTTCATTTACATTTCCGCTATACGGACCGTTTATAACTGCAACTGGTGCTTTATTCTCTGCACCTTCTTCTGTATTAATACCGTGGAACACAACATCATATTCAAATTGTCCTGATGTATTCACGCGATAATTTACGAAGTATGCTGTTACTGTTTTATAGCCTGTCCATTCCTTTGCACTTAAACGTTTTAACGTATCATTAACGTTTTGTGTAATTGTTTTCCAATGTTCATATTCTCCTTTTGCTGCAGTTCCTGTATATGTTCCTTGTAGTGTGAATGTATTAAAGAACTGTGATTTATTTTTCTTCACTGATACATTTTTCAATTTTGCTTCCGCTGTTATTTCTGCTGCAATATCTGAAACTGGCTTCGATGCATGATTCGCTAAATAATCGTCTGATACTAATGGCACATTATATTTCTCACGATTATCAACTAGCATTTGCATATAGTCTTGATATTCTTTATTTAAATTCGCATCTTTACTTAATGTAGAGCGATATGCATCATATGCTGTTACATCATTTTTCCTAATAAGATCATGTATTTTATCGAACATATCATATCTCTTATTGTACATATATGATTGTAAAGCAAAGGAATAATTATAGAAATCCCACGTTCCATACTTTGCATTTAACGTTCGCTCTGCCGTATAACGCTCTGCTGGATTTGAAGATAATCCTCCTATAATACTCTTTCTCGGTACAACATTATCCGTTCTCGTTGCCCCTGCAAAAAATTCAGCATTTCCTTCTTCAAACCAAGATAATCTTTCATTTTCATATATTTTCCCTTGTCCCCATAACCCTGGTACTTCATATCTACCTTGTAAATAATGCGTGAACTCGTGTCTGAATAATTCTTCTAAACTATAAATACTTTCTTCTGGCGTACGCTCATAAGTAAAGAACGTACCTGTTCCTTCTATATAAAGACCACCGTTATTCGTTTCATAACCGTACAATTGACGATTAAATTGATATTCTGCTGGGCTATTATAAATAACCATCGTTAATACATCATCAGGATTTCCTTTTTCTAAAGGTTGATCACTTTCAACCGTACGATGGAATTGTGCCTTTACTTCTTTTGCCGCCCAATATAAACGTTTTACTTTTTCTTCTGTCACTTTATCTCCAGCTTTTAAAACAATTGCCCCATCATCAAACGTATACGTTTTTGGCAAATATTTTTTCTTTCCATCTTCTCTTATTTGATCTAAATTCACCACTTTACCATTTGCATCTTTTCCGCCATAATTTGTTGCAATTTGCTCAGCAGCTACGAAATATTGCTCCCCTAAATACGGATACATTTTCATCGCATCTGTTACAACTTGTAACCCTTTCGTTCCTGTACTATGGAACGTACCGAGTCTACCTGTATAATAAATGCCATTATTAATAAGCCAACCGTTTTTTGCTGTAATCGTTCCCATTAATGCAAAACGACTTAATTCATTAATATAACTATCTATTTTCTGATACCATACTGTATCTTTCGGTGCTTTCCTCGTATCGTACAAATACGATTGAATGTCGTAATCAACACCTTGCATAATATCGTAAATAGCATTTCCAGCTGAAAGATTATCTGCTAATGTAGAAAAATTATCATTATATTGTTTAAAAATCTTTGCAGCCGATGTTATCGTTTCCACATCGCTCGAAGCGTTTCCTATTAACTTTCCGTATGATGATACCACTCTATTTTGCTCTAATGTACCCAGCTTGAAATTTGAATTGTTAGCCATCGCTTTTAATGCAGGTAAGCATTTATCATGATAACTCCGTTCATTTAATTTACTAAGTTCCGAATTATAAAATCCTAAATAAAATCCTGAACGTAATACCTCTACTAATGTCTCAATCCCTTTTGAATCATCCTTCGTATAGGCTTGTCCTTGCTGCTTCAATTTATCAATAATCGCCTGCACCCTACTATCATTTTGATAGAATGCTAGACTGTCTGTATTAAACTGAAATAGCCCCGTAATTTGCTCCCAATCAATTGTTACAAGTAAATCTACTAACTGCTGATTGCTTAATTGATTTAATTCAGCAATTGTATAAGTTTTCGCTACAGCTAATTGCTTACTTTCTTTTTTCACCTCAGGTGGTCTTTGTGATAAATCGGCAAATTGTAACCTTTTCTCAAAAGACTTGCTTTCGAGCACTTTCGATGAATGAGCTAATTCTTGTACTGGTAGTTGTACACCGACTGGCTCCATTTTTAGCACATTTCGATAAGAAACTTGCTCTCCCTTAGTATCTTCTGCCAAACTTACCCCTTGAAAACTCCCTAACATTAAACTAGCAAAACTTACCCCTACTAACATTTTCTTTGAATAGCCTTTCATGCTCTCCCCTACCTTACATTTTTAGTGTCCCGCTCCATTATTTTACTATTTTTACTTTTTGTCCTGTATTGAGAAAAAAACAAGGTAACGTTCACACATGTATCCATTCCCTGTAAAATTAACGCTTGACTTTCCGTGCATTTTATATCAAAAAAAGATAGATAATAGCAAAATTTCTGCTACATCTATCCTCGTTTTCAACACTATGATTTTAACTTTATAAACGTAACTTCCGGTAATGTTTGCATATGCTGAATAAACTCATTCTTTTCTTCTGACGATATATTTTTCAGTTGCATCCCTACCTTATAAACAGTTTCTGTACTTTGCTGTGAAGCTTCCACCTCATATGAGAGTATTGGGATGCCTTTCACTTGTAGTGTTTCTAATATTTGTTGTACCGCTTCATGTTTATTTACAAACATTTGCACTGTTATATTTTGTGGAAATAAAAATTGCACCTTAAAAATACGACTTACAATTTCTAAACCAATTAAAACGAGAATCGTCGCTCCAATGCCTACTACATACATTCCCGCTCCAATTGCTAATCCTATACCGGCAGTAGCCCATAAACCAGCCGCGGTCGTTAATCCTTTCACCGCCTGCTTTTGAATAATAATTGTGCCTGCACCTAAAAAACCAACTCCACTAACGACTTGTGCTGCAATACGACTTGGGTCTAGAGACATATGCTCCTCAAACACAATATCTGAAAAGGCATATTTCGAAACAACCATTATTAACGCACTTCCTACCGCTACGAGGAAATGAGTCTTTAATCCAGCTTCTTTCGATCGAATTTCTCTTTCAATACCAATCATTGCTCCTAACAAGCCAGCAACACCGATTCGTATAATAAAATCAAAATCTACACTCACGGGCACTTCCCCCTTTCATTCATTATAGATAGATAAAACAAAAATTATCACAAATATCCATTTATCAACATGAAGGAATACTACTAAAATACACTTAATACTCCGACTGTTTTATGTTAATATTTAAAATATTAACATAAAATAAATAACTTCTAATTTTAAACCTCCACTAATTTTCTAAAAAAACAAAGATGGATTACATGAAATTAGGTTGAGAAACTTCAGAAAACGCTTTCATTTTGTATCATAATTTTTTATAAATACTACATAAACAAAGGAGCTTACTAACAATGAACGTCTCATTACTTACGCCTACTACTGATTTACAAGAAGAATACTTAGATTTCTATAACGAATGGAAAGATAGCGGTGAAACAATGATCCCGTGGGTTATCTCAAAAAATCCTGCCAACTTCCCAGCTATGGTTCAAGAACTTCTCGATGCGCATAAAGGAATAAATATCCCTAAAAATTGGGTACCAGACTCTACATATTGGCTTGTTACAGATGAAAATAAAATTGTCGGAGCTGTTAATATACGTCATAGTTTAACCAAACATTTATTTAACGCTGGCGGTCATATCGGTTATGGCATTCGCCCTTCTGAAAGAAGAAAAGGTTATGCTACGAAATTACTAGCATTATCATTAGAAAAAACGAAGGAATTAGACATCACGAAAGTACTTGTCGTTTGCGACGCAGTGAATACCGCTTCTGAAAAAACGATTTTACATAACGGCGGACTTCGTGATGATGATTTCACTGAGGAAGATGGGAATGTAGTAAGAAGATATTGGATTGAGCTATGAATAATCACAAATAAGCGAGAAAGTGATTATACACTTTCTCGCTTATTTTACACTGCTTCTATTTCAAACTGCACTGTAATACCACTTGGATCTACCACCACAAACCCATTTGTAGTTTCATTTATTTCATGTTGTTTTTCTATTAATCTTTCTTTCACTTCATCTAACGCTTCTTTATACGGTAGTACAATCGTATACACTTTTAGCCCAGTTGCATGTACTGGTGGGTGTGGGTTGTTTACTCCGTTCCACGTATTTGCACCAATATGGTGATGATATCCCCCTGCTGAAATAAATAAGCAATCCTCTTCACGCTGTTGTACTTCAAAACCTACTGTTTCCACATAAAATTCATGTGATTTCTCTACATCAGCTATTCGTAAATGTACGTGCCCAACGACAGTATTAGCAGGCAAACCATCAAACTCATAATCAACGAGTGTTGCCAATTCTTTTAAATCAAGTGGTGTACTTCCTCCTGGCCCTTCTCCCCATTGATCGTGCGGACGGTCTGCATAAATTTCAATACCATTCCCCTCTAAATCTTGCAAATAAAAAGCTTCGCTATATGTATGATCACTTGCACTATTAAACCTTGAAATTGGTAAAATTTCATTTGAATATGTATAACGCCCTTCTTGCTCATCCGGGCTGTCAATTACATTTTTATTACGAAGAACCCCAAATAGCGCAGAAGCAAAAGCTTCACGAGTCGGAACTAAAAAGGCTACATGATATATACCAGTCGTACGCGGTTCTTGCAGTACCCTGTCCTCTAACTTTTCAAGAACAAGTAACGCGTTCTTTCCACCTTTTCCAGATAAATATGCTTTATTCCCCTCTTGCTTAATTACCTCTAATCCTACAACATTTTCATAAAAAGCAATTTGACGCTCTAAATCTTTCACTTTAAATTCAATATGACCAATACGTGTTTTCGGATGAATTTGTACCATGAATAACTCCATCTCCTTATCCCTATATTTTTCCATTACATATAACCATTACTATGAAGGATACAACTAAAATCATCCTATGTAAATAAGAAAAGTCAGAATTTACATACATTTTTATTTTCATAATAAAAAAGCCACCTTTTCTAAATTTCAGAAAAGGTGGCTTTATAACTCTTATCTCATTTTATGTACTTCAGCAACTAGTTTTCCACCCTGAATGCCCATATAAAGCTTCACAGGTGCATCATTCGTATTTTCAAATACTAAATCTAAATATGGATATGCAATTGTAGCATCTCTTCCTTGTGGAACATAACCTACCGTTTTAGAATGTGTAGTTCTCTCCACCATTTTCAGGCCAGCTTGATCTGCTGCATTGTATAAAGTTGAAGATGTTTGACAAACACCACCACCATATCCATCTACTAATTTACCATCAACTATTTCTTTCCCTAATTGATATCCTTTATCTGGTGTTGTATCACCGATTAATGAATTAAAAGAGAAACGGTCTCCTTTTGCTAACACAACTCCATTTATGCTCGCTGCTGACAAACGAATATTCTCAATACGGCCACCTGTTGAACCACCTAAGTTCGTTTCATATCTACCAATTACCGTACCATTTCCTTGCGCATCACTTAATGTTGCGACTGGTTTTTTCTCCACGATCGGCAACTGATACGTAGCATCCCACATACCAACGTTTAACAATTTATCTACTAATTCTTTTTCCATTAATTCATAAGAAGGTTTTCCTTCTTGCCAACTTCCATCAGGTGCTATACGTGAAGGAACCATTTTTTTGTCGACGCTTTTTCCAACCTCACCAACAACCTTTGTTACAGACTTTTTAAATTTCGCTTCATCTTCAAAATAGCCTAAACCAGATAAATCTAATTTTTTCACTTCAGTACCAGTTCGACCATCAACTAAACTAATAGTATCCTGTACTTCTGCTTTAGCCTCTACAGTGTGCCCACCAATATCACTTACCAATGCAACATCACTTACTTTTGCACCACAGCCACTCATTATAGCTACACATAACACCCCAACTAATATACCCTTTACTTTACGGAACAATATACTCTCTCCCTTTCCCCAACATCACTATTATGTATTTATTTCATTTTTATGTATGTTTTGTTACAATCATTTTACAATATGTTTATAAAATGTTACAAGTTATTTTTCACTCTATATAAATTACTCTTTTCTTTTATAAATGTCTATACATATTTACATAAAAGTTTGAGTTTGATAGAATTGTAACTTTTATGTAAACTCTCCCTTTTATCCAGTATATACCATTAAACAAAAGAAATACAAATCAAAAACCCTCAAGCTATTTTTTATAAAGTGAAATTGTAATCAGTGGGGGTTTTACGGGCATCCCGACCTTCTTTGTTTCTGCTGAATTTTGACATGGGGGTCTTATTGCCCAGCAAATAGCGGGATAAAGAGAAATCCCGTCAACATAAATAGGTATTTGCCGTGCCACCGCTCCGCTTTTGCACATACATTATGGTGTATTCAACCTATTTTAAAGAAATGGAGGATGTTATTATGTATCCCTACAATCCATATGATCCATATAATCAATATGCGTACCAACAACCACAGTATGACTTACAAACACAATATCAATCTTATATAGATCAAGCAGAGCACACGAATCCATACGACCAAAATAGACAATTCCAACTTCCAATCTCTTTTCCTGGCACTGGAAATCGTCAATTAGAAAGACGCGTAAATGAGCTTGAACAAAGAGTACGTCAACTAGAAAATACAGTTGAGCGCCATACACGTAGACTCAACCGCTTAAACCAACGTTTACGCACAGTAGAAAACAGACTAAATATTCCATTCGCAGCATTAGAAGACGGATTTTAATTGAAAAAATAAAAATTATATAAGGAAGGGGCTCCCCCTTCCTTATATAAATTGACGAAAGTTTTTTCCATCTCTATACTGATAAGAGTTAATGAAATGAAACAAGGTGATAAATATGGATTTTGAAATAAATTATCTTTCCTTTTATGTTGTACAAGTAGAAGGAAAAGGTGAAGCAGTTGATAAACGCTACAAACATTTTCAAACTTTAGACGCTGAAGAATATGAAGATAGCTCCTTAAAAGAATTTTTGAATGGTGAGTTATTAAAAATATCGAAGCGAAAAGTAGAACGTCATGCAAAAACAGAACAAGCCCCAACAAAAATTGGTCGCTTTATTGTAGAAGAAGGGCACGAACTTGATTCAAACCCTCATTACAACCTTTTTAATCGTATTCGCTTTGCAGAAACAAAAGAAAACTTTAAAGATATGAGCGAACCTCTCGTTTATACATATCTTGACACAAGCGCTGTACGTGGTGGTGTATTTTTAATTGCTCAGGCAAAACTACGCAAATACTTTGATGATCCATTCGTATTCGTAATGAAATGCGACTTTGAACCAAAGGTTGCTTCTATTTCTGATGAATCAACACTGATTCGTAACGTTGAAATGGCCATCACAACAAAGAATATGAAATCTATCCAATATCCGTACATGCCTGAAGAAGGGATGGTTGAAGTAGGCGAACTAAAAATTCATCAAGCATCACACGCCCGTTATTTTGAAGACTTCTTAAAATTCGTCGAGTATGAACGCTCTATGCCTGAAATTATGAAAACACAAGTAATGGACATGGTATATGACCAAATTGAAGATGTATTTGAAGAAGGTACGGAAGAACGCGAACAATTCGACCAAGCAATGGAAGTATGGGCTGCCAGTCCGAAACGCGAAATTATGGAACAATTTTCAACCGAAGAAGTAATGGAAGCTACCGCTCAAATCGTTGAGCATGCTCCTGAAGTGGAATTAAAACTAAAAGCCGATCATATCTCTGTGAAGGCGTTGCTTGCGGATTTCGGGGATCAAATACATATTGCGAAGGTAAATGATCGATATGTACTTATGATTGAAGCAGACACACTTACATTTGAAAAAGGCTTCTCTCCTATTGAGTTTCTGAAGCCGGATGAGCTGCAAGATGTGATTGAGCGGATTGAGAATAAGCAGCAGTATTCGTTTGATCCGAGCGGTATTGAATAAAGTGAAACTTTAATCAGTGGGGTTTTGTTCATCCCCCACTAATTATTAACCCTCACCAATCGGGCTTTTACGGGATAAATACTTCCATATAACTGTTGTTACTGGGCGCTTTTAATAAGCGCTCTTTTATTTATATTAAAAACCGACTCTACTAAGAATCGATTTTTCTGCTTTATAATAAAACATGTTTATTTTCAAATTTTTTTGATGCAAGATGACATTTGTTGCAGAATCAAATACATCCCTTCCTTGTTATACAAGCTTATTTCCATTAGAAATATCTACTTCAATATTTCTAGTTGACCAAGTCCTTCTATAAGTTGTTAAGATGCAAAATTCACTTTACTACTTCAAATTTATTGTACTCGTAAAAAGATAATTGAAAACGATATTCCGGATGTTCTCTCACCCAATCGTAGGCTTCTTCTAAAATTTCCATTTTGTTTTGCAAGTCATTAAGTTCACTACATTCGTCCCTTTTCTGTTTGCACAGAGGGCAGAATCCATTCACTATTTCCGCACTCATCGCCCTAATAGTTTTACTTTCTAAATCAACTACTAGACGAAGAATAACAGAATGCTCTTCTTTTGTAGTCACCTTCATTTCAGCAATCCGATCCTCATTCCAAAAGACACCGTTTAATTCCATCTTTACTGTGACATCTTTAATATCCAAGTCTACCACTATCACACCTCCCTTGTACAAAACTCAATCTTACTCTTCTATTTTAAACTTTAATACACCACAACTTAAAGAGATATTAAGTTTTTTCCAATCCTTCTTTACTATGAAAGAAAGTGTAGTTAATGCTAATTGTGTGGTAAATATTATCCAAAAAACTAAAACAGTTAAAATGTTAAAGATTGTTTCCATTAAACTACACTCTTTTCTTTATATATATTTTTATTTTATTAATACGGTTTAAAACTCTTATTACGTCTTAACACTCCCAAAGCAATTATAATGCACCATCACAACAACAAGTTGATGCCTATTTAATATCAATACGCTGTTATTACATGTATGTAGTTAGAGATGGAGGAGAAATTCATTTAACCTCTGTATTCTCCTCCATCTCAGCCAAATACCTAATCTGCCGTTCCGCTTTTCTCACTGCTGTACGAAAATGTTTTTTCAGGAGTTCTACTGTATTTTCACTTATATAATATCTTTCCGTTATACTTTCCCACGTGTCACTACTTTCAAATGTACTCCATTCAAATGGGCGTTCTGTATTTTTCTTTAGTTCTTTAAACACCCATTTTCGCATCTTTTTTTTCGCTTTTTCTGTTAGTTTTCCGTTTTTTACAAGTTCAAGTTCACCATGTCTTTTGTATCGCTTATTAATATCTCTCTCGCTATACACTTTAAGAAGTATATTTGCTGTATTTTCAGCATCTGCTAAAGCACGGTGCTGTTTTCCTTCCCACGTTAAAGCGAGCTGTTCTACCGCAAATTGTAAACTTGGCGTATGTTCAAACAATTCCTCATATGCTTGGAAAACAAATTTTTGCAAATCAATTCTATTTTCTTTTTCTATACTTGGGCATTCAACACCATATAATGTACAATCATGAGATAGAAAGCGATAATCTTCTTTTCCCCATGAAACAAATATAGAACCTTCGCCGATGAACTGAATAAATTTCTCTATAATTCGAGGGAATTTTTCTACACCCATTAAATCTTTTTTCGTAATACCGGTTAATTTTGTTGTATGACGAGTTAATCGTGCACTTGGTTTTACTAACTCCGAAAATTCTTCAATTATCTTCATCGTACCTATTTCTATTTTTACAGCTCCGATATCAACTATTTCTGACGGATCTTCTGATTTATACGGTCTGAAATTCCTCTCAATATCAAACACAATAAAATGTGTAGCGTTTTTCAATTTATTTACCTCTTTCTAAATTCCTTTTCACACAAACACTTTATTTTCAGTATTTATTTATTCATGTACTTTATACAAAAATACTCCGAATAAATAAATGAAAATTCAGTCTCGTTATGATATGTAAGTAGGAGGACATCTATAAAAATGCAAAAAAAAAGAAGGGCGAGCCCTTCTTTTTTCAAAAATTACTTCTTGTTTACGTTAGTAGCTTGAGGTCCACGGTTACCTTGTTCTACTTCGAAAGTAACTTCTTGACCTTCTTCTAAAGTTTTGAAGCCTTCGCCTTGGATAGCTGAGAAATGAACGAATACGTCTTCTCCGCCTTCAACTTCGATGAAACCGAAACCTTTTTCTGAGTTAAACCATTTTACTTTACCGTTTTGCATGAAAAAAATCCTCCTACAATGTACCTATATGTACATATTCATTTTCAACCACCTTACAATAATAAGCCAGATATTAAAAAACTGCAACCCCTGAGGAGATTTAACATTGCTATCCTCCTCGGAAGTTACAGCTCATTTAAATCTCTATATTATTAAAAGTAAAATGGTTTAAATATACTATATCATATCAATATAATAAAAGTAAAGTTTTTTTCTTAAATTATTTTTTGTTCCCACTGCATTGCTTTTAATTCACCTGATCCGGCTACTACATAACCATCTTTTTGATTAACAATGCGCCATCCGTGCCCTTTAACTGAATCACATACTGTAACAATACCTTCTTCAAGAAGCACACGGCACACACTACTAATACCCGCCTTATTTTGCGTTGAAGTTGTATATAAAACATGTTGATCTACACTTAAGTCTAAATAACTACTTGCTTTCTGCTCACTTTGACATGTGTGCCAATATATTTTTTCACTTGCAATACTTTCATCTATTTTACAATAAGAAATATTCCCGCTAACTCCCTTGCACGATCCACTTGCCGCTACTAAATAAGAATTGTGTAAAGTCAACGCGGAGATCATTTGATTCATCGCAATTTTAATCCTCTTTAATTTACGTGTCTTCAAATCAAAGAGCCAAACACCACCATATTTAGCATGTATTTTCGTACCAATAAATAAGTAATGTTTATATAAAAATAACGATCGAATAGACGGTGCCGCACTGCCATACTCAAGAAACGGATGAATAGTTTCCCATGTCGAACCGAAATTATTAGAAAGATACAGCATTTTTTCTCCATGAGCAACAACAGTTCCTTGTACATTGCTACATACATTCCAACTCGTTGCTTTTGTTGGAAAACGCTGAATTGTCCAGTTCTCTCCACCATTCATACTACGAATAAAAATCCCTTCGTCACCTACACCATAAACTACATTATCTTCGCTATGTAAATCCCTAATTCGTTTTTGAAAACCATTTAAAATTCGTTTCCATTCTCCGTCTTGTTCAACAAATAAGCCATTATATGTAGTAGCTAACAACAGTTTTCCATCTCTTAACTTTGTAATAGCAGTTGCACTTAACATTGTCTCCACGTTGACACTCCCATTCTTAGAACTTCTCAGCAAATGCAATTGCAAAATTACTGCATTTTTCAACATCCTCTTCATCTTCTGGAGCTAATTCAATTTTCAGCCCTTCTTGTACAAGCTCTGCACCGCGTTCCACAAGACGTTCTTCAAATATCGTTACCGCTTCACAAAACAGTTCATACGCCGTATCACCCGATCCGAATACCGCTACCTTTTTCCCAGCTAAATCTATATTTTCTAAGTCATCATGAAAATCTTCCGCTTCAAATGGTAATTCACCATCGCCCCACGTATAAGATCCTAAAATGATTCCATCATAAGCTAATAATTCTTCAGCATCCATGCCTTCCATTTCTTGCAATACTACTTCATGATCAAAAGCATCTAAACTAACTTTAATTAAATCAGCAATACTCTCTGTATTTCCTGACATACTTGCATAAGCTATTAAAATTTTTGCCACTTTGGCATCCCCCTCTAACAATAAATGATTCTCATTCTCATTATATTAATAATGATAATCAATTTCAATTGATTTTTTCTACTTTTATTTACATTTCACATTACTTATTTCAAATAAAGTGAAACTTTAATCAGCGGGGTATTCATCCCCCACCTAACTTCTTTGTTTCCGCTGAATTTTGAGGCGGGGGTCTTACTGCCCGGCAAATAGCGGGATAAAGTGAAAGTTTAATGAGTCCTCACCAATCAAGCTTTTTCAGACAGCCCACAAAGAGCGGAATAAATAAAAAAGCACAGATGACTATACAATCATCTGTGCTTTTTTATTACTTTTTAAAAATACCAAACGGCTTTCCAACTGGTAAAACAACTTTTCCGAAGTGTGTGTTTAACACTGCTGCTGCTGAACCGTAGAAAGATAACAATGAAATAAGAAGTTCAGAATATGCTGCTAAATTATGCATTGCGTGCGGCATAACACCTAAAGTACTTAATGAAAGACCAATAAATAAGAAATCAATAAGGACGAAGATCATAAATAATACTTTATGTGTTTCCATTGCACCAATCGTCATAAAGATTGTGAAAATCAAATATCCGATAAAGGCTACACCAAGCTGTTTTGAATCTGCAGCTTGTGCTAATTTTTCGCCAAATACTCCAAGTTGAATTAACCAAGTCATTCCAACACCTAACCAAAATAGGCCGTACGCACCAAATGCTGTCGTACCGAATGTATTGTTATGCTTTGCATCGTGAATGCAAGCAAAGATTTGTGCGAATCCTCCTAAAAAGATTGCCCATGGTAATACAAGTGAAACGCCATCTGTTAAGCCTAACTTTTGAGATGATGCTACAAGTGTTACCATCGCTAATCCAAATAGACCAATTCCAGATGGATCCGCTGTTGTCATTTTCACATGATGTGTAGTAGTTTGATTGCTCATATAAACCTCCTGATTATAAACATACTCGAATACAATACTTAAATCAGAAGCCTATGTCAATGGTTTTTTTTGTATGTTGTCAGACGTTATATTTTATAATGACTAAATATATTTTCGACCACTTCATAAGGTTTTATATTCACTTTTTCCAACTCGTTTATCGGTAGCCATAACGGAATATAACTTCCTCTATCTTCCCACTGAAATTCCTCAGCTGTTCCGCTTCCGAACACTCCGCCTGTAATATAGGCAGCATAATAATATTCATTTCCTTTATATTTTACCTTTGCAATAAGGTGCTCCACTTTTATATGTACCCCTAATTCTTCGTATACCTCTCTTTTCATTGCTTCTTCAGGCGTTTCACCTTCCTCAATCCCTCCGCCCGGAAAAACATAATATGTTTCCTCTTCTCGAATACGTTTTATAAGAGCGATTTTTCCTTCCTGTACAATGATAGCCGCCCCGCGATTTCTTATCATTTTATTACCTCAATACAAATCGCAACTGTTCCCCACTCTTTTTCTTGTTCTTTCGTATATATTTTGTATGTACTTTCTAACATTTCCTCTAAACTATCATTTTCACAATCCAATAATTTTTTATCGATTTGTTCATACATAGCTTTAAAGCTCTCGTATCGCTTTATTTCCGTTACTTTTACCGTCATCATTTCTTTTGTCGTAAGATTCGTAAATACGATTTCATCACCTTTGTTTATTAGTTGACGTTTTTCATCGTATAGGCGTACTTCATATACTTTTTTTCCTGATTGAATTGACTGAAACGGTTTATTATATAAACCCATTTCGTATCGCATACATCCCACTCCCTTTTGTTCATTTCACCTATTAATACAGTTCACATTACTACATCTTGCATATAATATTCCATAC
Organism: Bacillus sp. 2D03; assembly: GCF_003946765.1. Taxonomy (NCBI): domain Bacteria; kingdom Bacillati; phylum Bacillota; class Bacilli; order Caryophanales; family Bacillaceae; genus Bacillus; species Bacillus sp. 2D03. Next base: position 83,162 of record NZ_RPSJ01000010.1, read on the forward strand.
GTATCACTTAATTGAGAAAGGAGGCTGAAGAAGCATGTTATATTTAAATCAAAAACCTGAATATAATAAATATGATATTGGTGATTATACTTATAGTAAAGTAGGGCCAACCATTTTTTCTTGGAACGATGAAACAAAATTAAAAATAGGTAAGTTTTGTTCATTAGCAGAAGAAGTCGTTTTCATACTTGGCGGTGAACATCGCGCAGACTGGATAACAACTTATCCATTTAATGCACTTTTTGATGAAGGAGCACATATTACTGGTCACCCTTCTTCAAAAGGTGATATCGTAGTCGGCAATGATGTATGGATTGGTTATCAATCCTGCATTTTATCTGGTGTTACAATTGGTAACGGTGCCATTATTGGTGCAAAAAGTATTGTTACAAAAGACGTCCCTCCATATGCAATTGTGGCTGGTAATCCTGCAAAATTTGTTCGATATCGTTTCCCACAAGAAACGATTGACAAACTAGAGAATCTCGCATGGTGGGACTGGGACATTTCTGTTATAAAAGGAGCCATTCCATTACTACTCTCCGACAAAATCGACGAATTTTTCACCTCACCCGAAAAAGAATCTACATGATCAATACAGAAAGAGCATCCTTTTTTCCGGATGCTCTTTCTGTATTTATTTTTTATTTATTTGCAAATGATTACACGAAGAACATTGAAAAGGAATTTTCCTTAAGCAATTAAGATTCGTTTCGCAAATTTGTTCTATCGTTGGAACAAATGGAATGACAACTATGTTACTTTCTACCATTTGTGTAACAGGTGGCAATACTGTGCCTACTTGATGTTCGAAACGAATACTCGCTTGATTTATATAATTTCCTGAACCATTTGGCGCGCTCTGCACTACTACTTGGAACGAAACTGTCCGTGCTTCACCTGGATTTAAATTTCCTATAATAAAACCTGATACTGGGTTTACATTTGGCACTAGCGTATTATCAATCGTTACAGTTCCAAGGACAAATTGAACACTACTATCTAACATATCTTGAAAACGAATATTTTGTATTGCTGTATCCCCCGTATTTGTAATAACTGTCGTAAACGTAATAACATCGCCAATTGTTGCTGCCTGTAAATTTGCCGTTTTTACGACTGTCGTTGAGACATTTTGAGGAATAAACGGGATAACAACTGTATTGCTATCACCTTCAACTACTACTGGCGGCTCATTCGGATTTACAGTTGCGAGCCCATTTGCTATAGCAGTATTTGTAACTAAATTATTTATTTGTCCTCCTGTTATTACAACTTGGAAATTAATAATTGCTGCGTCATTTGGCTGAAAATCACCTAACGGAATACCAGTATTCGGGTTAGCGAATGGAAAAGGTACATCATTTACCGTTACCGTGCCATTTATAAATAGCGTATTCGGATCAATGATATCTGTTAACACAATGTTGGTCACAGGGACTGTACTATCATTTATAACAGCGATTCCGTAAGTGACAACATCCCCTATCATTGCTACTTCAAAGTTTGCTCCTTTTGCAACAAATAAGATTGCAGTATTTACCGTCACTATAACTGTATTGCTCGTATCCATCACTGTAACTGGCGGCTCCCCTGGTACTAAAATATATTCTGCTAACGCCCCAGCAACGTTCACTACTGTACCACCATCTGGAAAGCTCGTAATCGTAGCTTCATATGTTACAATCGCCGTCTCACCGACTGGAATGTCTACAATCGTAAATCCAACCTGCGGATTTACTCCCGGACGAGCTACTCCATTTACAGTTACACTATTTGGTACAAAAACAGCTTCCGGAGATAGGACATCAATAAATTGAATATTCATCGCATCAGCAGTACCAGTATTTAATATTCGAACCGTATACTTTACTGTTTCTCCTACTCCAACAATTGAATGATCTACTTCTTTTTGCATATCTAAACTGCCTCTATTTACTGGTGTGACTGTCGTATTACTTGAATTCGTAATTGTAAACGGAGGTTCTCCTGGAATTAATTCAAAATCACCCGTTACTCTTGCTGTATTCATAATGCTACTAGAAGGCGGAACTGCGATTACATTTACTTCAAATGTAATTAATACGCTATCCCCTACTGCAAGATTAGGCAATACAAAGCCTACAAATGGATCTAAACCTACTTGCGGAATCCCATTTATTTGTACACTTCCAGGAACGAATTCTAAACTAGGTGATGGAACATCGATAAACTGAACATTCGTTGCTGTTACCGTTCCCGTATTTGTAACTTGCACACTATACGTTAACGTATCTCCTAATCGTGTCGCTTCTTTATTTACAGATTTTATAACGCTGAATCGTCCTCTATTCACTCTAGTTATCGTCGTATTACTCAGCTCTGTTACTACAACCGGTGGCTCTCCTGGCACTAAAGTAAAGCTTCCTGTTATATTTGCAACGTTCGTAATTGTTCCTGATGACGGGATGTTTGTAACTGTCGCTTGAAACGTCACTATAACTGTTTCACCTACCGGTATATCTCCAACTCCAAATCCAGTAATCGGATTTAAGTTTGGTTGCGGGGCTCCATTTATCGTTACACTATTTGATACAAATGACGCACCTGTTGAAATCGTATCAATAAACTGAACATTGTTAGCTGTTACTGTTCCTGTATTCGTTATTTGGACCGTATACGTTAATATATCTCCAACGAGAGTAGCAACCCTATTTACTTGTTTAATAACATTAAATTGCCCTCTATTTACAGTTGTAAGTGTTGTATTGCTCGATTGGTTTACTATAACTGGTGGTTCTCCTGGTACTAATACAAAACTTCCCGTTACATTTGCCGTATTGGCAATTGTTCCGTTTGTCGGCACACTAACAACAGTTACTTGGAATGTGACTTCTACACTTTCACCTGGATTTATATCTGGAAGCGGGAATCCATTATTCGGATTGAATCCAGGTTGTAACACACCGTCTATCATTACACTGTTCGGCACGAATGCTATAGAGGAAGGTAATACATCACTATATTGAACATTTGTCGCTATCACTGTTCCTGTATTTTGAACTACTGTTGTATATGTGATTGTATCGCCTACTGCAACAACCGGCTGACTTACTGATTTTAAAACATTCAAACCAGATTCATTGATTTCTGTTAATGTCGTATTACTTGTCGTTGTTTCCGTAATAGGCGGTTCTGTTTCACTTACAGCAAATGTAGCTGTAACGTCTACAAAATTAACAATCGTTCCACCTTCTGGTATGCTTGTAACCACTTCCTGATATGTGACAAGTACAAAATCATCGACAGGTATATCTGGAACTGTAAAACCAATGAAAGGATCTAATCCTGGTGCTGGTACCCCGTTTATGCTCACACTTCCTGGTACAAATGCTACACCCGCGGAAGTAGTATCGATAAATTGAACATTCGTCGCTGGCACTGTTCCGAAATTAAAAATCAATACATCATACGTTAATATTTCTCCTACCGTCGCTACTTCTTTATCTACTAGTTTCAATGGAAAAATAAACGCTATATTAATTGTCGTAACGACTAAATTTGTTAATATCGTTTCCGTAATCGGTGGTTCCTGCGGATTTGGTTGTGAAGTAAATGTAACATCTGCATCATTTAATATGACTTCATTATCTGGAATTTCTGTAATCGTCACTTGGAATGTGACCTCAATACTTCCACCAGCGATTAATAATGGAGTAACTGTAAATCCTATTTCTGGATTTAATCCTGGTTGCTGCACTCCACCTATCGTTACACTATTGTCAACAAACGTCGTCCCTTCTGGAATGACATCTTGGAAGAGTACATCTGTAACAGGGATAATTCCTACATTCGTTATTAGCACTGTATACGTTAATACATCCCCGACAGCCCCAGTTGCAACATCAACTGTTTTTGTTGCTGTTACTTCACCAGGAGGAGGTAACGGTATTGTAACTACCGTTGTATTACTTGAATTCGTTGTTGTTACAGGTGGTTGTAAAGGATTCAATAAGAAAGTGGCTGTAGCAGATGCTGTATTTAATACTGCTCCACGTGTAGACGGTGCAACTACCGTAACTTGGAACGTTACTGTCAATGATGTTCCAGCTGCAATATTAGGAAGCGGGAAACCAATATTTGGATCAAATCCAGGTTGAGGCGTTCCATTTATCGTTACACTATTTGCTACAAATGTTGTTTCTAAAGCAATTGGATCAAGGAAAGAGACATTCGTTGCTGTTACTGTACCGTTATTTCGAATGACAACAGAATACGTGTAAGTTTCTCCAAGTGCTGCTTGTTGTACAGATGAAGATTTTTGTATATTTAACTGTGCTGTGTTTACTTGCGTCACTACAAAATTACTATTTGTAACAGTCGTTATTGGAGGGTTTGCTGGATTTATAAGAAAACTTGCAGTAACGTTCGATTGGTTTCTTATATTTCCACCGCTCGGAATACTCGTCACTGTAACTTGAAACGTAATCGTAGATGTTTGCCCGACCGGAATATTTGGTACTGGGAAACCTGCCATAGGATCCGCACCTTGCTGAACGACTCCATTTATCGTCACACTATTTGCTACAAAGGCAGTACCAGACGGAATTGGATCTTGAAAAACAATATTCGTTGCAGGAACAGTTCCTGTATTTTGAATAAGAATCGTATACGTTAACGTATCTCCTACACCGGCTTGTGGTGTATTTACACTCTTCATTACATTAAGTGATCCTACATTCACTCGCGTCACGACAATATTACTAATCGTTACAATTGTAATTGGTGGCTGGAGAGGACTTACTTGGAAATCAGCAGTGACATTCGCATTATTCGGAAGAACTCTATTTGGTGGTATACTCGTGATTGTCACTTGAAAAGTGACCGTCACCATACCTCCTACTGGAATATTAGCAAGTGGAAATCCAGTTGTCGGGTTTAAACCTGGTTGAGGTGTCCCGTTTATTGTTACACTATTCGCTACAAAAGTGGTTCCAACTGGAATCGGATCAAGGAATGATACATTTGTCGCTGCCACCGTTCCACTATTTTGTATACGGACTGTATACGTTAACGTATCTCCTACACCGGCTTCAGTAGCACTTACACTTTTCATTACATTTAACCCTGAAGAATTCACGACCGTCATAACAGTATTACTTGGTACTGTTACAGTAATCGGTGGCTCTGTTGGATTTACAAGGAAATCTCCAGTTACATTCGCATTATTTACGACATTATTTCCTTGGGGAATTTCATCAATTAATACTTCAAACGTAACAATAACACTGGCGCCAGTAGGCAAATCATTTAATGGGAATCCAAGTCCTGGATCTGCCCCCTCTTGTAAAACACCATTAACCAATACACTATTTTCAATAAATAATGTCCCTTGTGGAATTGAATCTTGAAAAAATACATTTGTAGCTGGTACACTACCTGCATTTATAACTTCGATTGTATATACTAAAACATCTCCTACCGTCGCAACATCTGTATTCACTGATTTCACAACTTCAAAGTTTCCTGATTGTACTGTCGTATTCACAACATTACTCGGAACATTAATTGTCACTGGTGGTTCACTCGGATTCACTTGAAAGCTTGCTGTTACATTCGCTTGATTTAAAATATCTTCATTTTCTGGATCCTGTACAATTAACACGTCAAATGTGACTACAACTGTTTGAGCCGCAGGAATATTCGGAAGAGAAAATCCTGTATTCGGATTTAGTCCACTTTGCTGTACTCCATTAATTGTTACAGAATTTGCAACAAATGAAACAGCAGAAGAAATAGGGTCTTGGAAAAATACATTTGTTAACGGAACGTTCCCTGTATTTTGGACGGCAATTGTGTATGTTAAAGTATCCCCTACTGCTGCTTGCATTGTATTCACTTCTTTTATTACATTCAAACCACCTGTATTAACTTGTGTCACAACTGTATTCGTTAGTCTATTAATTGTTATCGGTGGCTGATTTGGAATAACGACAAAATTAGCAGACACATTTCCGCGATTCGGAATCGTACCTCCTGACGGCGTAGATGTTACTCGTACTTGAAATGTAACAGTCCTACTTCCGCCAGGAGATATATTAGCTACCGTAAACCCACTCGCTGGATTTGCCCCAGGTTGTGAAACCCCGTCCACAGTCACACTATTTGCGATAAAAGTCGTTCCAATTGGGATTGGGTCTTGAAAAATAACGTTCGTTGCAAGTACATTTCCTGTATTTTGAATTGTTACCGTGTACGTAAGAACGTCGTTAACCGTTGCAAAAGCTTTATCCACTGTTTTTCTCATTGTTATATCAGCTATATTAATTGTCGTAACTACAGTATTACTTGTCGCTTGCCCTGAAACTGGTTGTTGACCAGGCACTGGAGTAAAGGTAAATGTTGCACTTGCACGGTTTGGAATTGGATTGACAAGAGGGTTCGATGTTACTCGAACTTGAAAGCGCACTACAGTCGTTTGCGAAGCATTAATACTTCCTAGATTAATACTACTTGCTGGATTCGCTCCTGGACGCGCTACTCCATTTACTGTAACGCTATTTGCGACAAATGTTGTTCCAGCAGGGATACTATCAACAAAAATAACATTGTTCGCAGTGACGTTTCCATTATTTGTGACATTAACTGTGTACGTTAATACATCATTAAGCGTTGCCGTCTGTAAATCTACAGATTTCTGCATACTTATGGTTGCTTGATTCACTGTCGTTTGTACTGTGTTTGAAGAAGACGTACTTGTAATAGGAGGACTACCAACGAAAGGACGGAATTGATATGACACCATTGCACGATTTAAAATAGGATTGGGATTCGGGAATGATGTTATTCGAACTTGAAATGTAACAATTCTTTGCGTGTTATTTGGGATTGTACCTAAATTAATTCCATTAGCTGGGTTTGCATTCGGCTGTGTTACTCCCTCTACCGTAACACTACCTGCAACAAACGTCGTTCCGTTCGGAATACTATCACGTAATACAACGTTTTCTGCACTTCCTGTTCCTGTATTTGGGACCGTAATCGTATAAGTGAGAGTATCCCCTACCCCTGCGACTGTTCTATTAACTGATTTAACAGGATTAATAATTGGACCTGTTGCATCAATTTGAACACCAAAACCAGCTGCAGCGTATCCATCTCCATTTGTAACGAAGCGAACAGTTGCTGACGTTTGATTATTTACTAATGATGCAGAGGCATTTACATTCGTAATATCCCACCCTTGTCTTCGGATCGCTAAAGCTATCCCTAACGGCTGATTCAAATTTCCAAATGTCCCGGTTGTATCTAACTCTCCAATGTCATTACAAATTTGAGACTGGAAGAAATTATTCGCAGGGTTTCTCGGTCCGAATAATGCAACTGTAGCATTTGCATTCGGTCCAAAGCGAAGTTGATCTCCAACAATGTTAGAATCGCCTTCTTGAGCAGTTACGAGTACTCTTCCTGTAACAGCTCCTGTTGCCGGCGTAGCAAATCCTGAAATAGTAGCATCAACTGGTGGTGATGAAGCATCAATAATTTCTTGGCCTGCATATACTGACAAATTTCGAAGTGGTAAACTTGCATTTTGATACACAACCTCAAGCGTCCATCCAGCTGAACGACTGATTGTCGGGTCGGCTGAAGTTCTGGCAGCAGGCACAGCACCCGTTGTATATGTGCCTGCCCCACCTGCACTAACAAGATTCGTTACATTGGCAGAGCGAGCATAATAAAACTGATTTCCTACTGAACCTTGCTGCGCGGTAGCAGGATCTGGCGTAACAGAAAACGTCCCTGCTGGCGTTGTAAATGTAATGTTATCATTTAAAAATGGTAAAACATCTTCCGTATCAGTCCGGAAAGTACCAGCCCAAACTAATTCTGCATATAACACACTGCTTCCCGCTGGAAGATTTAAAATTGCACTTGAAGAATTCAATTGCCATTCATCTGTTGTCCCTGCTGGGAATCCTGGTACTTGCAATGCTGTATTTACTGTCGTAAACACAGCAAGTGTACCAAAAATATTACCTGGTGCAGGTGATGTAGGGCTAAGTCCCAGCGTATTCCCAGTAAACGTGACGGCACCAGGTACCGTTGTCGTAAAACGATTTATAAAAGGCACACAATCATCTCATTTCATTTATAGTAAAAAGTGCTCTATACTATAAAATGTAGACAACCTATGTGATGTACGTTGTCCAACAAAATTCCGCACATATGAGAGGAGTTTATAAAACTATGCGCTACGTTATCATAACAGGAACTTCACAAGGTTTAGGTGAGGCAATCGCTACGCAATTATTAGAAGAAAATACAACTGTCATCTCTATTTCTAGAAGAGAAAATAAAGAGCTTACTAAACTTGCAGAGCAATATAATAGCAATTGTGTTTTCCACTCCTTAGATCTTCAAGATGTACATAATTTAGAAACGAACTTTAACAAAATCATTTCATCTATTCAAGAAGACAGTGTATCTTCTATTCATTTAATTAATAATGCGGGTACAGTTGCTCCTATGAAGCCAATTGAAAAAGCAGAAAGCGAACAATTCATTACGAACGTTCACATTAATTTACTTGCTCCTATGATTCTTACATCTACGTTTATGAAACATACGAAAGACTGGAAAGTAGATAAACGCGTTATTAACATTTCATCTGGTGCAGGAAAAAATCCTTATTTCGGATGGGGCGCTTATTGTACAACGAAAGCTGGTGTAAATATGTTTACACAGTGCGTAGCAACTGAAGAAGTGGAAAAAGAATATCCAGTAAAAATCGTCGCTTTTGCACCTGGCGTTGTTGATACAAATATGCAATCACAAATTCGTGAAACAAATAAAGAAGATTTCATAAATTTGGACCGCTTCATTGCATTAAAAGAAGAAGGAAAACTATTATCACCTGAATATGTTGCGAAAGCTATTCGTAACTTACTAGAAACTGAGGACTTTCCTCAAGGCGAGGTTATTAGAATTGATGAATAACAAAAAGGCGTGCTATTTTAACACGCCTTTTTGTTCTACTTCTCTAAAAATATAAGCATAGACTCCGTAATTTGCTCATAACCAATTTCTTGATAAATTTTATTCGATGTCGGATTCGCTAAATCAGTATATAACGTAGTCGTCTTGTACCCTTCATCTAACATACGTTGACTAAGTGCCGCTACACACTTAGATGCGTATCCCTTTTTCCTTGCTTCTTTCAGCGTATATACGAAATTAACTGTTATATTATTTTTAGTTGGTCTCGTTTTTGCAGCTACAGAAACGAGTTTCCCATCCACTTCCAAACCAAACAGTCGATTTGTAGTTATTAATGTATGCGCAGTTTGTTTTGCTTCTTCTTTCGTAGTAGGAAGCTTTACGTCTTCACAAAATTGATATATCCACTGTTCTATTAATGGTAATTCATCATTATTTACCGCCCGGAAAAGTCCATCCGCATTACACTTCTTCTTTACTCTGTTGAGCTCATACACACCTTGTTCCATTGTAATATTCGTTTTCTTATTTTCTAATACCGCAATCTCTTCCGCTAATTTCTGTACAATTTTCTTATTACCGATCAATCCAGGAATATCCGGGTATACTTTCGTTAACTCTTTTGCAAGTTCCTCAATAGCTACTCCCGAAATTTCAGAAGTTGCAACAATGATTTGTTTCTTCTCTTCTGTTTGTAGAAATACAACCGCAATTTCTTCTCCTTGTTTCGCTATCCCCATAAATATCGGTTCTTGGACCATTTGTAATACACCTAATATGAGATTGTTTTCCTGCTCATTCTTTTCTAGAAATGGTGTAACATCTTCTTTAAAATGAAAAATCTCTTCATATACATGTAATTGAATCATCGACAATCTCTTCTCTCTATTTATATTTTAATTAAGTATTGGCGATTAATTCATTAAATCCTTCTTTTACAATTCTATAATATTAGAAACTAATATATTTAAATCATTTTCAGTTTGTAAAATCCTCTGTTTTTCCTTTTCAAATACATCTTCTTCTTTTCGAAATGACTCTTTTCGATTTTGAATCATACGATTCATTTCTTTTTTACTCGGTCCACCGTATACATTTCTTTTTTGAATAAAAGCTTCTGGCGATATGATTTCTTTCCACTCTTTTTCTAATAAATTTATTTTAAAATGTTCTTGCAAGTATATATTTACATCTTTGAAATGTAATTCATGTAGCTCCTTTTTCTGCCCCAATGACATATTTGCAATAACACTTGCTGCATGATGAGCATGCCGAAATGGAATTTCATAATTTTTTGTTAAAACATCGGCGAAATCCGTTATCGTTATTGCATGTTTATAGGAACGACTTTTTAACGTTTCTTCTTCTACTTTCATCGTTCGGATCACTGCATTCATCATACAAAAAACACGAATTGCCTTTTCAATCCCTTTATATAAATATGGCTGCAAGTCATCTTCCGTATCGACAATATCACCAAATGGTGTATTATGAATCATTTGAAATACTGTAAATGCTTCTCCTAAAGCACTACTCGTAATCGCACGAGCGTGTTCAATTGAAACCGGATTTCGTTTTTGCGGCATAATACTACTGATTTGTACATATGGCTTTGCAACAGTAATACCGTCATATTCTTTCGTTGCTAACAACAAAAAGTCATGAATCCATCTACTCGTATTCGTCATCATTACCATAAGTAGCGAACTAACTTCTAATAAATAATCCGCTCCGGCAACAGCATCATATGAGTTCTCAATTACATTTGTAAATCCAAGTAGATGAGCAACTCGTTCTCGTTTAATCGGGAAACTTGTTGTAGAGAGTGCAGCCGCCCCCATTGGAGACTGATTTAAAAGCTGGTACGTTTTTTTCATTCTTTCTAAATCTCTTTGCATCGTATCATAGATTGCTAACGTATAATGACCAAATGTTGTTGGCTGTGCCGGTTGTGTATGTGTATAAGCTGGCATGATTGTTTCCTTATAATCAGCAGCAAGTTGTAGTACACTTTCTTGCAATAACAAATGATGTTCCATTAATCGTAATACATATCGCCTTAAACTCCTGCGATACATCGTTACACCCATATCATTTCTACTTCTACCAATATGCATATTACTTACAAAATCGCATTTCGCTTCTTGAGAAATTAAATGTTCGACTAAAAAAAAGAGATCTTCATGCTGCTCTGTATAGAGCAATTGCTCTTCTGGAATTCCCTCTACCTTTTTTAATGCGTGTAATATAACTTTAGCTTCTTCCTTTTTCATTAAATTTTCTTCCGTTAGCATCGCAATATGTGCTTTATGCACTTGAAACATATCTTTCAATAAATAATTTCGTTGAAAATCAAATACATGCTGTAATACACAATCCACATATGTTTTTCCAGGGAAATCAGCGCCTTCACTCTTTATAAACTCTTCTTTACTCTGTTTCATCACCTTTTCCCCTCTCACCTAAGTATTACTACCCATCATACCCAGAGATAGAAAAAAAGTGCTTGTACATAAAAATAAACTCGGTGCTCTCTGCACCGAGTTTATTTAATAAAAGTCGCATCATACTTATCACTTTGCAACACTTGGAAATGTAAGTTTGCTAAATGTTTCCGTATTTCTGCACTATCGTCTTCATTTAAATTATTCGCCAAAAACACAATCTCCGTACAGTTTCCACGTTTATCCATAGCGTAAACTGCTTTTGTAACCGTCCATGGTGTGTAACCATTCTTTTGCCCAGCATGTCTGAATGTTTTACGGTATTTCTTGGCACTCATGTCTGTTTCAACGATATTTGCCCACACTTTTTCTTCAGCCTCTGTCAAGCCACCTTTATGGTTTGCCTTTTGAAGTAATACCATATAATCATTTGCAGAAGCTGCTGGTAATCTATCTGACCAAATTTTGTCGTAACGTTCCTCTAAATAAAGCGGAATTTCCTTCTGTAATAATGGTCCCTTCTTCTTTAAGCGTTCATGAATAACCATCGCATATTCACGATATTGCTCTTGAGACATTTCTTTTAACTTTTTCTCTATTTTATATTTTGGAACATGTAATTCTTTATGCAAATATCCCGGGATATACAAAGATGAAACGATTGGAAATAGTGGTTGATGTGCAGGAAGTGATAAACTTTGTAAATTTCGATTGATGTTATCTAATCCTAACAATTCCATTAAGTATTCAGCATTTGCATTCGAACTAAACTTAACCATTCCTTTTGCCACTTCTTCTAAAGAAACCGCTCCTTCAGTTATCTTGCCCGTCTTCTCCAAATACCTTTGCCATCTATCTTGTGCACCACCATCTGTATTCGGTACATAATAGCGATTCACATCATTAATCGATACGAAACTAGACGAATCAATTTTCCCTTCAGTAACTTGTTTCGTATATTCAAGCGCCACAATTAATTTCATCGTACTAGCAACTGGCAATACAACATTTGGGTTTACAGAATAGACAACTTTATCATTTCTCTTTACTAGAAGCGCACTATTTTTTTCATCTTTGTGTTCTTCAATAAAAGATGCAATATACTGTGCATCATCATTATTTGAACTCCACACTTTTTTCACTAAAAAGTTACCCGATATTAGCAAAACGAAAATACCCACAACCACTGCGCATACTATAGTTTTTTTCAAGTAAAATTCCTCTCCTATTGTGTAACTCTTCTCTCTATCTTTAAAAAACAAAATAATGGAGATGGTTATTTAAATAACCATCTCCATTATTTTAACTTGTATACTCCTATTATGTCTACGTCATGATTTTCACAAAATCCTCAAGGAATTTTTTATAATGTAATGACCAACCAATTCGCATCCAATTTTTTAATGCTTTTGCATCAGGTTGAGGACGGAAATCTGCAATACTTTCTCCTTTTGCTATTCCCACTGTATCTACATCGACACGGCGATACACATAATCCAATATTGAAGGATTTGCGGCAACCATCATTGTAACGACGTCATGTACTGGACTTCCTTTTATTTTCGGATTTAATTTTCTATAAGCTTTATAATAATACGTAAAAATCGGTTCAATTAATTTATTAAAACTTGTTTTAGAATGTTTCGTAATATACTTTACCATTTCTGGCGTAATAATAGCTTCAGATGTAACATTGAGCGGCACCAGTGTCACATTCTTGGCATTTTGCATAACTAATTGCGACGCAATCGGATCACCATGAAAATTCGCCTCTGCGACTGGTGTAACATTGCCTGGCATTAAGAAAGCACCCCCCATTATATAATATTCTTTCACATACTTCATCATTGGCTTTTCTAAAATAAATGCTGTCGCTAATGTTGTTGATCTACCAGCATCGACTATTATTAATTCTCCTTTATATTTTTCAAGAATGTCAAAAAACTCACAAAAAGGCTTTATATTTGGAGAAAGATTTTTCGGTGGTCGAATTGGTCCTAAACCTTCCGCCCCATGAATTTCTGGATAATACGTTGTAATATCTCCAGATAAAGGGATTTTCGCACCATTAATAACAGGTATATCTTCCCTACCTGCTAACTGTAATAAATATGCCGCATTACTTGTCGCCTTTTCTTGCGTTACATTTCCATATCCTGTAACTACACCAACAATATCAATATCAGGATGCAACAATCCATACATAATTGCTAAAGAGTCATCAATTCCTGGGTCTCCTAAAAATAATACTTTTTTCATCGACCTCAACTCCATCCCCTCAGTTGTTATTAATTTATGAATAACCGTGGATATACAGAATAAAAAATGAACAAATTCACACAAAAAAACGCAGTCTTATAAGGACTACGTTCTTCAGCTAACCTATACTGTTTTTTTTACAGCACTCATACTTCCAATGATGTAAGCGATAAACGCAAAACAAATCGGGAAGACAACTGTATGTATACCGAACGGATTTGGATAGAAAAGATGAATACACATATATGAGCCTACCCCAACTAAAATAGACGCAAGCGCTCCTGTAGCATTTCCTTTCCTCCAATATAACCCTAATACGATTGGCCAAATGAATGCAGCTTCTAATCCACCGAAAGAAAATAAATTTAGCCATATTAAAAAATCTGGTGGTTTAATTGCCGCTGCATAAACGAGTAGTCCTACAATACCAGTAATCCACAAACTTCCTTTTTTTATCGTACTGTCTGCTGCATCTTTATTTATGTAATTTACGTATATATCTTTAATAATTGACGAGCTTACAAGTAATAATAAAGAATTTACTGTAGACATAATCGCTGCCATCGGTGCAGCTAAGAAAACTCCAGCTAACCAAGGTGGCAACACTTCCATCGCAAGTAGCGGCATTACTTTATCTGGTACCGTTATACCTGGAAGTACTACTCTTGCAAATACACCCGTTAAATGCATACCAATCATAATTGTACCCACAACAATCGTCCCAATTATTAACGCTTGATGCATCGCTTTTGAATTTTTATAAGACATGGCACGCACGCTAATTTGCGGTAAACCGACAACGCCAATTCCAATTAAAATCCAAAATGATGTAACATATGATTTCGTTAAACTGCCATCTGCTCCGAATGGTGTAATTAACTTTGGATTAATTTGAACAAGTTCCTGCATAATCTTTTCAATTCCACCACCAGCAATGACAGTAGCAATTAAAATGATTGTTGTTCCAACTAACATAATGATTCCTAATAATGTATCTGATAGAGCAACTGCACGAAATCCACCAATTAATACGTACACAAGTACAGAAAAAGTAAATAAAAATAGTGCTGTTGTATACGATAGCCCCGTTAGTGACTCGATTAATCGTCCACCACCGACCCACTGGGCTACTGTCGCTGAAAATAAAAAGATAATAATACATAACGCAGAAAGTATAACAACTGCTTTATTATTGTATCTCCCTTTTAAATAATCGATAAGAGTAATTGCTTCCATCTTCCTAGCGATAATTGCAAACTTTTTACCGATAACCGTTAAAACGATATACCCTGTTACAACTTGAATCGCAGATAACAGTACCCATCCAAGACCCATATTGTAAGCAATACCAGGGCCACCAATAAAGCTACTTGCACTACCGTACGTAGCAATCATTGTCATCGCTAATAATAAACCGCCTAGCTCACGCCCACCAAGAAAATATTCTTGCAAAAATTTATTATGAGCAGTTGCTTGCACGCGTCTTGAAGCATATACACCAATTAAAAATACAACGATAAACGAAATTATCATTGGAATGATTACATACCAATTCATCTATTATTCCTCACTTTTTTCTTCCTCATCGAGTGAAATATCTTGAAATACAAAACGAACAACTAAACTAAGTAAAATAACCATAACGATAAATCCAACGATACAGCTATAAAAAAACCATGCGGGAAAACCTAATACATATGTATATTCATTCGGATTTTTACTACCAAGCCCATAAGCAAATCCGTACCAAATTATAAAATTAATAATAGCAAGTCCAAGACCAATTAACGCTTCTCTATGGGCTATTCGAAAGCGTGGATCATCATGATAATCTTTCATTTTTACCCCTCCTCTCACGATGTATTATTGTACCATTGTTCTTCTAGTTTTTCCTACTAGAAAGCAAAAACAAGCAGGATTTTTTTATAATCATATAGAAGATTCTCTTACATTACATATTTTTTACAATTGTAACACAAATGAAATTTGAATTTTCAGTATTTCTTAATTATGATTTTAATTAGAGGCTTTCCATCTAGTTTCCACATCCTTGATTTCGGAATAAGCGCCGTCTCGTACTGCGTTTACATTATATTTTCAAGGGGGTTATACAATGAGTCAACTAGCTGTAAATCTTCATGAAAAGGTAGCGAAGTTTCTTCAAGGTACAAAAAAGTTATATGTGAATGGATCTTTCATTGAAAGCGCTTCCAGTAAAACATTTAAAACACCTAACCCAGCAACTGGTGAAACACTTGCCGTCGTTTCTGAAGCTGGTCGCGAAGATATTCATAAAGCTGTAGTCGCAGCTCGTATGGCTTTTGACGAAGGTCCTTGGTCTCGTATGAGCACTGCTGAGCGAAGCCGTCTCATGTACAAGTTAGCTGATTTAATGGAAGAACATAAAGAAGAGCTTGCACAGCTCGAAACATTAGATAACGGAAAGCCAATCCGTGAAACAATGGCAGCAGACATCCCACTTGCAATTGAGCATATGCGCTATTACGCTGGCTGGGCTACGAAAATCGTTGGTCAAACAATTCCTGTTTCCGGTGATTACTTTAACTATACACGCCATGAAGCTGTTGGTGTCGTTGGTCAAATTATTCCTTGGAACTTCCCGCTTCTTATGGCAATGTGGAAAATGGGAGCAGCGCTTGCTACAGGATGTACAATCGTTTTAAAACCTGCAGAACAAACTCCACTATCTGCTCTATACTTAGCTGAATTAATTGAAGAAGCTGGATTCCCGAAAGGTGTTATTAATATCGTACCTGGATTCGGTGAATCAGCTGGACAAGCTCTCGTTAATCATCCACTCGTTGATAAAATTGCATTTACCGGTTCTACTCCTGTCGGTAAACAAATTATGCGACAAGCATCCGAATCATTAAAACGCGTTACACTTGAGTTAGGCGGTAAATCACCAAATATCATCTTGCCGGATGCTGATTTATCTCGCGCGATTCCTGGTGCACTTTCTGGTGTTATGTTTAACCAAGGACAAGTATGCTCTGCTGGATCACGCTTATTTGTTCCGAAGAAAATGTATGATAATGTCATGGCTGATCTCGTCCTCTATTCTAAAAAACTAAATCAAGGTGTCGGTCTTAACCCTGAAACGACAATTGGTCCTCTCGTTTCTGAAGAACAACAAAAACGTGTAATGGGCTACATTGAAAAAGGGATTGAAGAAGGCGCTGAAGTACTTTGCGGAGGAAGTAATCCATTCGATCAAGGCTACTTCGTTTCTCCTACAGTATTCGCTGACGTAAATGATGAAATGACGATCGCAAAAGAAGAAATTTTCGGTCCAGTTATTTCTGCAATACCATTTAACGATATTGATGAAGTAATTGAACGTGCAAATAAATCACAATTCGGCTTAGCGGCTGGTGTGTGGACAGAAAATGTTAAAACAGCACACTATGTTGCAAGTAAAGTACGTGCAGGTACAGTGTGGGTAAACTGTTATAACGTGTTTGATGCAGCATCTCCATTTGGAGGATTTAAACAATCTGGTCTTGGCCGTGAAATGGGATCTTATGCATTAAATAACTATACAGAAGTAAAGAGCGTTTGGCTTAACTTAAATTAATGAGAAAGAACCTGACCTATCCGGTCAGGTTCTTTTCATTATGTATTCCTTTAAACTTGCAGTCCTCCGCTCACATTTAATACTTCACCTGTAATATAAGATGCGTATTCTGATGCTAAAAAGGCTGCTGCGTTCGCAATATCTTCTGGCGTTCCAATTCTACCAACTGGAATAGCGCCAACCATCTTTTCTTTCACTTTATCTGGTATCGTTTTGGTCATATCTGTATCCATAAACCCCGGACAAATCGCATTACAAGTAATACCGAAACTCCCAACTTCTTTCGCTGCTGTTTTTGTTAATCCTACAACTCCAGCTTTCGTTGCAGCATAATTTGCCTGTCCAATATTCCCCTCTCTACTTATAGAAGAAATATTAATAATTCTTCCATATCCTTGTTGTCTCATATAAAGAAGTGCTGGTTGCATACAATAAAAAACACCAGTTAAATTCACTTGTAATACTTGTTCCCAAGCAGATTTCTCCATTTTATGTAACATTGCGTCTCTTGTAATTCCAGCATTATTCACCAAAATATGTAATGTACCAAATTTTTGAACTGCATATTCAATTAACGACTTTGCTTCATTTTGATTACTCACATCACATCGATATGAGCACACTTCATATCCTTCATCTGATAACTCACGTGTCGTTTTTTGTAGCTTCTCTTCATTTACATCGCTAATTAATACTTTCGCCCCTAGCTTTGCATAAACCTTTGCAATCTCTTTTCCAATTCCCTGTGCAGCTCCTGTTACAACAGCTGTTTTCCCATTTAAAAACTCCATTCCTATCCCCCATTTCTATTACTTATACTGTATATTTCGGCTTTTTACTTTCCAACTCCTCTTTGTATAAAAAAGTCTATTTGTGTCAAACTAACTTTGCAACGTCGCATAAAGTGAAACTTTAATTAGTGGGAAGTTTGTTCATCCCCCACTGATTATCAGCCCTCACCAATCGGGCATTTACGGACAGTTAATCTCCCACCTAGCTTCTTTGTTCCATCTGAGTTTTAAGGTGGGGGTTTTACTACCCGTTATGCGGGATAAAGTGCAAGGAGATTGTGTCGAATGAATAAAAAGAATTTCAAACAAAGCAAAGCAACTGATGGCATTGATGTTGAGTTCTCTCGCGAACTCGCTGACCACAATGACTTAGAAGCAAACGCACGTGCAAATGCCGCTGATGCACGTCAAAAGCGCCAACCAACCGAAAAATAAGGTACATCACAACCTTATTCTTTTCAAAAGGGACCTACTACCCAACAAAATAAACCGAGAGACATCTCTCGGTTTATTTTCTATATTTTTTTGCATAATGAGCCAAAGTAAGCAACGGATATATATGAGCATAACTATGATAACGAATATAAAACCCACCTGGTAAACCTGTTCCAGTAGGATATTTTTCATTTATATAAGGGTTGGAGAGCAAATATGAAATACCTTTTCGAATAACTGACGTTTCTTTATCATAGTAAGAAATGAGGGCATCTAAAGCCCATGCTGTTTGGGATGGTGTACTAAATGGTAAAGTAACGAACCTTTTCTCCACACTACTGTGGCAAGATTCTCCCCAGCCACCATCTTCATGCTGTATATGTTCAAGCCATAAAGCTGCTCGTTTCAATGATGGATCGCTAGATGGTATTCCTAGTGACCGTAAACCAGTCAACACTGCCCACGTACCATATATATAACAAATTCCCCATTTCCCATACCACGATCCATTTTCCTCTTGTGCATTCATTAACCAATTTATCGCACTTTGTTTTTGTTTCTCAGGCAATTCGTTTTGTGCATACGTCCCGAAAAACTCTAGCACTCTCCCTGTAATATCTGGTGTAGAAGGATCTGTAATCATATCACTTGCATTTTCGATTGGTAAATTTGCTAATATACGGCTCGTTACCCCTTTTTCAAAAGCCCCCCAACCACCATCATTATTTTGCAATCCTTTAACCCAATTAACCGCTCGCTTCCAAGCATTATCTACATTTTCGTTCCCTCTACTTCGCGCCAACGCTCTTAACACAGCAGTTGTATCATCAATATCTGGAATCGTCGTATTCACATCCGAAAAGCCCCAACCACCCGGAAAGAGATCCGGTGCATGTACACTCCAATCTACTTTCTTCGTTTGCTGTTTTCTTAGTAAATATGCTGATGCATTGTGAATCACTTTACTTGCTTTCGGAACTTGAGCTTCTTGCAAAGCATAACTGAGTAAAGCTGTATCCCATATAGTTGATGGAGAGTTTTGCAAATGGCTCCCTCTCTCCATCTTCCATATATAAGATGTAATTCCCATTATAGCCTTCTCAATAATTGGTGATTGAATAGAATGTCCTAATGCAAGTAAAGCATAAATCATATAAAACGAGGCAGTTGCGTAGCTATATAATGTTCCATTTTCATCAATACGCTCTTTCATAAAACGTTCTACTTCCTCATATCCTTTATGATGCAAAGAAAGTGGATACGTTATAATTTTCTTCACGTCACTTACTAACGTTTGAAAAACTGGAGACCGATCCTCTCGAAACCATTCTCCGCCCCCGCCTGCAATGTGATTTAAATTTGGCAATAACTTTTTCCCTACTCGAAATCTTTTATTTAAACACAACATCATCGGAATTAAATGAATACGTGCTGAGCTACTCAATTCAAATATACTGAGAGGGGAATCATTCTGCAGAAACATAATTGGTGTTGGCAAATGAAAAAGAGAAGGATATTCATATTCTCCATGAATCGCTAATAAAAACTTCGTCATAAAATGAGCACGTGCTACCCCACCGCGCTCATTTATAAACATTTCCGCTCGCTTCATATTCGCATCTTCTTTTGTATATTTTTCCGATGCAAGTAAGGCAGCATAAGATTGAATTGTAGCAGATAAATTACCACCCACTTCATCTTCATACAATTTCCATGTTCCTTCATTTGTTTGGAGTGATGCTAATCTTTTTACAAACGGTTCTATCTCTTTATCTCTACCTAATAATTTTAATAAAAAAATCATATGACAATCTGTTAGTGGCGCTCCTTCAAAACAAAACCGCCACGTACCATCTTGCCGTTGCATTGTTTGAAGTGCAGTTGTTCTTCTCGCTATTTCTTTATGCACTTTTTCATATAATAACAAGTTACTCACCCACCCTTTCGAAATCCGTATAACGATATTCAAAAAGGTAGCTGAATATGTATAAAAACAAAGAAAAGCAGAACATATAAAATGTTCTGCTCATAAACAATACCCTACTCCGACAATAATTCCTAATAAAGCACCGACTACTACTTCATACGGTGTATGCCCAACAAGTTCATTTAACTTCTTATATTCTGTTTCTCTACCGTGAAAAAAGTCATTCAATATTTTTGCTTGTTTACTTACTGCAAGCCTTACTCCTGAAGCATCATACATAACAATAATGGCAAAAATAGTAGCAACCGCAAACATCGAGCTTTCCACACCTTCCACTACTCCAACTCCTGTAGCAAGCGCTGTAACTGTTGAAGCATGAGAACTTGGCATCCCACCTGAAGCAAAAAACTTTGCAAAATCAAATTCACCTGTTTTAACTAATTTAAAGACTACTTTCGTTAATTGTGCTAAAAACCATGAAATTACAGCTGCCATAAGCGGATCATTATGTAAAATTGTTTCCATGTTCTCAGCTCCTTACTAGCTATAATGGAAATCCTATATAGTATCAGTATAAAGAAAAATGCGTAGAAAATACTACGCATTATGATACTTTTGCTGATTTATTTTTTATAAATTTCGGTTGTTTCTGCACTAAAAACTTAGTCTTCGCTACCGAGAATACAAATAATGCAACCCATATACAGAAAAATGCAATCATATGAGTAGATGTGAAATGTTCACCAAATACGAATACACCTAAAATTAAGCTAATTGTTGGTGCAATATATTGTAAAAAACCTACCATATAAAGCGGAATAAGTTGGGCTCCTTTTGCAAAATAAAAAAGTGGTAGAGCTGTAACAATACCCGCTCCTATTAATAGTAATGTCGATAACATTGAGATAGAGCCAAATGAGCCGAAACCATGTACTCCTGTCATTACTAGATAAATAATCGCAAACGGCGTCACTAACATCGTTTCCATCGTAAGTCCAATTGTCGCATCATAGTTTAACAATTTTTTCGTTAATCCATATAATCCAAATGAAAAGGCAAGTGAAAGAGAAACCCACGGAATAGATCCGAAACGTACTGTTAAAATGATAACCCCCACTCCAGCTAAACCAACTGCAACATATTGCCAGAAGTTTAACTTTTCCTTTAAAACGACTGTACCAAGTAAAATACTAATAAGCGGATTAATATAATAGCCAAGACTCGCTTCAATAACATGATTATGATTAACGGCCCATATGTAAACAAACCAGTTTCCGCTAATCAAGACTGAAGCTATTGTTAATGACATTAATAATTTAGGTCGTTTAAAAAGATTCACAAATTCCCCAATAAACTGGCGAAACCTCTTCGTAACACCTAATACGAGTAACATAAAAACAAACGCCCAAACGATGCGGTGTGCTAATATTTCATCTGCTGGAACTTCCTCAACCCATTTCCAATAGATTGGTAGTATTCCCCACATCGTGTAAGCACCAGCCGCATATAGTATCCCTTTTTTTTGCTCTGCTGATTGACTCCCCATCTTCCTTTTTCTCCTCTTCTCATTTTTTCTCCATTATACGGTCTCACATGCTCACTTTACCAATAATCAATCTGCATTTCTTTCGACATTTCTCATACAACGAATAATAAACATACCGTTATCACAACAAGTAACGGTATGCCGAAAACAAATTTCTTTTTATGAGTTTTATGATGAAACATATACATTCCGATCCAAGCTCCAACTGCTCCCCCAGCTGTCGCCGATAAAAACAACGTACTTTCTGGCGTTCTCCACTGTTTCTTCTTTGCTTTTCGTTTATCAAGCCCCATAAGGCTAAAAGCTATAACGTTAATAATAAGAAAATAAATCCATTTCATCGCTTTCTCTCCTTATGAAAAATTCGATTAATAGTAACACGAAAAAACGACGGAAACAACTGAAGAACTCTTTTTATCCAACTAGTTTCATTCCTTTTTCTTAATTAGTTACCTTCATATTTACATAACCAACTAAAATCGCAGTTAAAGCATTTAATATTGAAAAATGTTATGTGCAGAATCTTATATTTCATTACATTCATCCACTACCATATCATCGAAAAAACTTCCCTCAATCTCCTTCTCATCAAAATGAAGAACCATAATTAACCCTACATATAAAGAAACGAAATTTAAAAACCATTCCCCATTCTCATCTTTCTTAGCTAAGCATTTAAATATCTCTTGAAATTGCATACGCTCATCTGTCGCAACAACCGGTCGTACGCCAAAATATTTCAATACAAGATGTAGGTTGAGCTGCACGGATAATGATAAAATATACTTTAATAACTCGGTATAATGAGCAACATTTTTTTGACTATATAACTTCACAAGCTCTTGATGTAAAGTAGAAATTGATAATTCTTCTTTAGTCACTTTTGTTGCTTCTATCATTTCAATCATCTTTTTCATATCCATTCCATTTACCCCTTCAGTTACAAAACAAAAGCCAAAGTATACTTATTTTATAATCAACAATAATTGAGTATCTCTCGTCTCTCTTTCTTCTTCACTTACTAAGTCATACTTTTTTAAAAGATGAAATACATCATTTAATATTTCTTGTGAGTGATTACCTTGTAAAAAATTTTTTACCCCTTTAAAAATCTCTTCAGGTAAAAAACTCTTTTGACTTTCAAGCTTATTCATCACATCTTCAATAGAATGATCAATGTTACATGCCATACTAAACTTCCCCCTCTATCCTCTATAAATAATATCCTCAGCTAACGATGTAAACACTTCTCCAACAACAGAATCTTCATCATATACAGATGAACCATTATTTTCTTCACGTTTCGCAAAAGGTATTTGGGCAATTACTTCTGTTTGCAATTGTTCTGCAAGCATTTCGCCACCGCCTTTTCCGAAGAGATAATTTTTCGATCCATCTTGTTCTTCATAATAAGCCATATTTTCCACAATACCTAAAATCTCATGCTTCGTATGTTTTGCCATTACACCGACTCTTGAAGCAACGAATGAAGCTACATTGTGCGGAGTTGTAACAATTATTTCTTTCGCTTGCGGAATCATCGCTGCAACATCGATCGCAACATCTCCTGTACCTGGTGGTAAATCAAGTAATAAATAATCTAATTCTCCCCAGTGCGTATTCGCAAGAAAATTTTGAATCCATTTATTTAGCATCGGTCCGCGCCACATAACTGGGTTATTTCCTTCTGTAAAAAATCCCATCGACATGATTTTAACACCGTGACTAATGACTGGAATTGCCGTTTGATCAATCATCGTTGGTTTCTTATTCGTTTCCATCATAGCTGGAATACTAAAACCATATATATCTGCATCTAATATCCCCACTTTTTTGCCCATACGCGCTAGTGCAGTTGCAAGATTAATTGTCACCGTTGATTTTCCAACTCCGCCTTTTCCGCTCGTTACAGTAATAAAACGTACTCCTGAATCCGGGCGAAGCATGCTCGGCATACCAGTTTCTGTTCTAGTATTTTTCTTTAATTTCTCTGTTAAAGCTGTACGTTCTTCTTGTGTCATAGAACCAAATGTTACCTCCACTTTAGAGGCACCAATTGCGTGAAGTGATTCTTCAATATCTTGTTGAATTTTTGCTTTTAACGGACAACCTTGGATTGTTAGTACTACTTCAAGTTTAACCTCTGTTCCGTTCATTTGTATATTTCTAACCATATTTAATTCTACAACACTTTTGTGTAACTCTGGATCCTCTACATGTTTTAATGCATTCATTATTTGTTCTTGAGTAAGCATAGAACTCATCCCTTCTCTTATTCTAATTTATATACAACATTTTCTTGGCGCTTCATCTGGTGAAAAAGCTTATCATCCACCGCTAACAGGCGGGATTAATGCGACTATATCTCCAGCTTTTATCATCTCTTCATTCATTACAAACTCTTCGTTAACAGCGACCATCACTTTATCCAACGATTGTAAACAATAGCTGGCTTTGAGCCATTCTTTTAATTGTTGCACTGTCATTTCTTGCTTTTCTGAAATCACTAATCGATCCGATCCAACTTCCTCACGCAAATTTGCAAACAATAAAATTATAATCATTTTCTCATTCTTCCTTCTTTGGTTTTCCTTCTGGATATGGTGTATTTTCAAGTTGATCTCCAATCCACATCGTTCCATCTTCCCAAAATTCTTTTTTCCAAATTGGAACAATTCGTTTTATACGTTCAATCGCGTACTCATTCGCTTCATAAGCTACTTTACGATGCGGTGATGAAACTGCAATGACTACCGCAATATCCATTATTTCTAGCCGCCCTACACGGTGCGTAATTGCTACTTTTGTATCCGGCCATCTTTCACTAATTTCTTCTCCAATTCTCATAAGTTGTTTTACTGCCATCGGTTTATATGCTTCATACTCTAAATGTAGCGTTCGTTTTCCTTTTGTTAATTCTCTCACCGTACCAATAAATGTTGTAATCGCACCTGCTTCTCTTCTTGCGACTTTATTCGTTACTTCTTCAACTAAAATCGGATTATCTACAATCTCAAATAGCACTTGTTCCATTAAAACCACCTCTCACTTTATGAAATGTCCAAGGCCATTCACTACCTTCGTTATCTTCTAATAAAAGAACATCGACAAACATATCTTTTTTATATCCTCTTGTCCCGCCCGGCAATACGATAAACGCGTTGGATTCTGCCAATGAAGAAACTGAGCTAGATTTATCAAACCCTGATGGATAAGCGATTAATTTCCCCTCATCATATTGCAATTTTGCTCGTACAAATCTTATAAATGGATTCGGTTTTAGAAAATCTTCTCCTAATAACGCTTTTTCTCTTTTTAAATGTACTTTTTCACTAAACATATACGTCCGAATACACGGTCTTACGAATAATTCAAACCCTACGTAACAAGCTGATGGATTTCCTGATAAACCAAATAATAACTTGCCATTTAATTGTGCTACAGTCGTAACACTTCCTGGTCGCATTGCAACTTTATTAAAAAGAACAGATGCACCTAACTTTTCGTAAATAGCTGGTAAATAATCATAATCTCCTACTGATACACCGCCCGTTGTAATTAACATATCTACTTGGCCAAGCGCTTCTTTCACAGCTGTAAAACACGTATTAAAATCATCACTAAACTTCCCAAAATATTTTACTCTTCCGCCCGCTCTTCGAATTTGAGACAATATCATGTACGTATTACTGTTTCGGATTTTCCCTGGCTGTAATGAATCATTAACATCCAGTAATTCACTCCCAGTCGCTAACAGTCCAATTACAGGCTTTCTCGCAACTGGTACTTCACTATAACCGAATGTAGCAAGAAGAGCTGAAATACCTGGATTAATGTACGATCCTTTCTTTGCAAGAACCGTTCCTTTACGAGCATCTTCACCTTGAAAAGAAATATTGTCGCCCTTTTTGAATGATCGCTTCACTTCCATATAATTGTTGCCATTCTTCTCATATTGACGAGTCAGCTCTAACATAACAACCGCATCACACCCATTCGGAATTTGTGCTCCCGTCATAATTCGAACTGCTTGAAACGGAGCTACTTTCTCATGGAATAGCGATCCTGCACCAATTTCACCCACTACTTCAAATACAATTGGCGTTTCATATCTTGCTAAATTAGTATCTTCTGCTCGAATAGCAAATCCGTCATATGGCGAACGATTAAATGACGGTACATCATGGTCAGCTACTAAATCCTCTGCTAATATACGTCCATAAGCTAATTCAATTGGTAATAGCTCCTTTAATCCTTTATCAGCAAATCCCATCACTTTACGAACAGCTTCTTCAACCGTAATTGGCACTCTTCTTTCCATTGTTGACACCCTCTCTATTAACCGAATACGCGATAATATAGTTGTTTCGCTTTCGAAATATCATTTGTACCATGAATAAAAACACGACCATCTCGAAAAACAACCACGCGGTAATCATCGAATTGGCAAGATAGTAAATACGGATTCCGATCTACTTTCCCCAGTTTTTGTAATACTTTTTCTATATCATCAAAATTGTATTTCCTATTGTCTACTGTTCTAATTTGAACTGTATTTCTTCCGCATAAAACAGCTGCTTTCGTTTGATTTTCGTATGATAAATAAGGATAAGTTCGATTTGAACCGCATGAGAGACAAGCGTCTGTTTTTATTTTCCCTAATTTTATAAAATGATTTTGATTACTCCATATATCAAACATGAAAAATGTTTTTCTAATTGCTGAGAAATCTTCCACTAAAATTTTGAGTGCTTCTGCCACTTGATATGCTGCGACGATTTGAACAGTCGGGCTAATAATTCCAGCGGTATCACATGTCACACCTGTAACAGGAATATTTTTAAGCATACAATGTAAACACGGTGTCTCTTGTGGAATAATTGTATAACTCATACCATACGATCCAACGCAAGAACCATATACCCACGGAATATTATGTTTTTGTGATAAATCATTTATTACAAATCGAATATCAAAATTATCTGTTGCATCAATGATTACATCTACATTTTTTAATAGACCTTCCATATTTTCTGAAGTTGCATCCATTACAAAAGCATGTATTTGTACTTCCGAATTAATTTGTTCTAGCCGATTTTTTGCAGCAATTGCTTTCGGCATTTTCTCTCTCGCATTTTGTTCAGAGTACAATTGTTGCCTTTGTAAATTACTCCATTCAACGTAGTCACGATCAATAATCGTCAACTTGCCAACACCTGCACGTACGAAACTTTCGGCACTTGCACTTCCTAATGCGCCTGCCCCTACAATTAACACATGTTTATTTCGAATTTTTTCTTGTCCTTTACTCCCAATTGATTTGAACAACTGTTGTCGTGAATACCGATCAGCCATTACATACCCTTCCTCTCAAGAACTCTATTTCATATTAGAATGTTGTTTCTGATAACAAGCAAAGTAAGCAAAACCAACAAACCCAGCTCCTCCAATTACATTTCCGATAAAAACAGGAACAAAATTTTTAGCCAGATCCATCCATGTTAGATGACCAGCAAAAATAACAGCGGAAATGACAAACATATTTGCTACTACTTGCTGAAATCCAATCACTACAAATGCCATAATTGGAATCCAAATTCCGATGATTTTTCCGACAAAATCACTCGTCCCGTAAGCGAGCCAAAGAGCAAGACAAACGAGCCAATTACAACCAATTGCTAAAATCAAAGTTCTCCCAAATGATTCATGTAACTTCCCTTCCGCTATCGCTACCGTTTTATTTAAATACTCTCCCTCTGTTAATCCGCCAAGATGTCCAAAGCAATACGCAACGAAAATTGCCCCAATAAAATTCATAAGAGTAATCCAAACCCAGTTATTCAGTACACTTATCAATGTAATTTTCTTTGCATAAAGCGCCATAGACAGTGACATCATATTTCCCGTAATTAATTCTCCTCCTGCTAATACTACGAGCATGAGTCCAACAGGAAATACTGCTCCTCCTAAAACATTCACTAGACTTCCCCAGCGCTCAGGTAAATTCCCTAAAACTCGAATGTTAAGTAAAAAACCTATCGCAATAAACGCTCCTCCTAAAAAACCGAGAATAAGCATCGCTGGCAATGTCTGTCTTACTTTTTGAACACCGGCCTCAATGACAAGCTCAGCAATTTGTTCCGGCTTATGAAATGCCATTACCCATTCCTCCATTTTCTCCAAATAAAAAAGCAGCTTCAAAAAACCTCCTCAAAATAAAGGTTTTTGAATGCTGCTTAATTTCTCTGCACATCTTTTACAGAGATATCAATCATCACTTTTACTATAAAATAGAAAATCCACAACTCTTGTAAATTTTCCATTTTTCACTATGAAGCTAGCTTTATATATTAACCACCGATATGTGACATTTCAATTTTAGGTATTGTTTTCTTATTTGTATGATTTAAGCGTTCATCTGAATAACGATCTTCCCTATTATTCCATATATCGCGTACTACATCTGTAATGTCCTCATCTGTATGTTCAGAACGAAGCAATTCTCTTAAATCATTTCCTTTAGAAGCAAATAAGCAAGTATATAATTTTCCTTCTGCAGAAATACGAGCTCTCGTACATGATGAGCAAAAAGAATCTGTTACTGATGAAATAATACCTATTTCCTCATCGCTTCCTATATAACGATACCTAGTAGCCACTTCACCAGAATAATTTGCTTCTATCCGTTCTAACGGCATAACTTGATGAATCGTATCTACTATTTCTTGTTTAGAGACGACCTCTTTTAAATCCCAACCATTATAATTTCCAACATCCATATACTCAATAAAACGAAGAATATGCTTATTTTCCTTAAAATATTGCGCCATCTGCAAAATGTCCTGTTCGTTTTTTCCCTTTTGAACGACCATGTTTATTTTAATTTTCATTCCAACTTCAGCTGCAGCCTGTATTCCTTCCAGAACCCTTTGCACTTTGCTCCTATTACCATTTAAATAGAAAAACCGCTCTTCTTCTAAGGAATCTAAGCTAACTGTTACACGTGATAGTCCCGCCTTATATAAATCAGGAGCAAACTTTTTGAGTAACGATCCATTGGTTGTTAAACCGATATCTTCTACACCATCAATTTTATTAAGGCGCTCAATAAGCTTTGGAAGCCCTCTTCGAAGTAACGGTTCTCCGCCCGTAATCCGTAATTTTCTCACACCTAAAGAAACGAAAATACGTGTTATCCTTTCAATTTCATCAAAAGATAAAATTTTATCATTAGACAAAAACGAGTAATCAGGACCAAATATTTCTTCTGGCATACAATATCGACAGCGAAAATTACAGCGATCAGTAACTGAAATACGTAAATCCTTTAACGGACGTTGCAACTTGTCTAATGTAACTGATTTCATCTTCATTGCCTCACTTTTATTTTATATTTAAAACACGTTCTGGATGGGTATATACATTTAAGGAGTGATTACGAATAAATCCTATTGTCGTAATACCTAAATCTTCCGCTAGTTGCAAAGCTAACTCAGTTGGAGCTGATTTTGATAGTATAATTTCACAACCGATTTTTGCAACTTTCAATAATATTTCCGAAGAAATACGACCACTAAAAACAATGATTTTATCTTTTATAGAAATATCGTTTCTTAAACAATAACCGTAAATTTTGTCTAATGCATTATGCCTACCAATATCCATTCGACTTAAAATAATACCATTCACATCACATAAAGCTGCATTATGAACCCCACCAGTATGATGAAACGTATCCGCAGATTGCTGCATTTCTTTCATTAACCGAAAACAATCCTCTGCAGCAACCTGTACATGGACACCCTTCATTTTTTTTGCACTTAGTGCATCATTTGCAAAAACAAACCCTTGCCTACTCATACCACAACAAGACGTAATATAGCGTTTATTTTGCATTTGTTCATAATACGGATTTACTTTTGTCGTTATTACATGCACAAATCCTTCTTTCTCCTGCACCCATACACTATCAATATCTTCATACTTCCGAATGATTCCTTCAGACGCTAAGAAGCCTATTACCATATCTTCTATATATTCTGGAGTACTAACCATTGTAACAAACTCCTGTCCGTTCATTTTAATGGTGACAGGAAACTCTGTTACAATGCTGTCCTCTATATGCTTAAATGCTCCTTGTTCATAACGAAAGATTTCTCTTTCTACCTGTATCGGTTTCACGATCAGTATCCTTCTCTCACGTTATATTTTTATCAAAAACAAATACAGAAACTGCAATATCTTCTTCTACTTTCATATCCGAAAACAAATTCACTAATTTCGCTCCAACAAGTTCCTCCAAATGTTCACGGGAATTCGCAGCATACACTTCTTGAATCATTTTCGTTCTAGCCATATGAACCATTTCCGCACCGTCCATCGTACTTGAAATAAATTTTTCAGTAGGTGTTAAGTTTCCATAAAGAGTCGCTATAGCCATATTTTCCGCAAAAACAGTATGAATTCGTTCTGGTCCTTTTCCAAAAAGTTCCTTTCGAAGTTTTCGTATCATATCATTAAATTCATGTACTTTTTTTGACATACAATTATACCTCCCAAAAGCCTCATTTTACTTTATTATATATTTTACCAAAATGAGCCTTCCGCCCAAACTATTTCGTACAAATATTTGGGCGGAAAGGTTCACTTCATGAAGTTTATTCGTCTTTTAACCCTTTACCCATACCTTTTAAGAAATGAAGCCCAAACCCGATAGCACGGTTAATATCTGGGTCTTTCAATACTTTCATAAGATCGAATACCCCTACTTTTTTATTACTTTCTAGATGTTCATTACCTTCTTCTAGTCCGACTAATAAACTACCTATAAGCTTTTTCGTAAGTTCTGGGTCAAGTTCAGTTAACGCACCTGCAGCACCCATCATATTATTAATTAAATTTGTAACAGGCTCACGAGTTACTTGACCTAGAACAATTTTCGCAATTGGTTCTTTCGCTTTTAGCATTGAATTTGCAGCTTCTAGCATTCCAATGTCATTTAATTCCCCTACTATATTAAACATCTGATTTAGAGCTTCTTCATTATTAGTTAGAAGCTCTTTTAAATCATCTAACTTTTGCTGTTTTATTTCTTCCTCAGTTAATTCTTGTTTTTGAATCATTTTTATAGGTGCAGCCATAGTTTTCTCCTCCTACTTATCCGTTAAATGCACATACCCTGGACGTGCCCACTTACGATGTACCTCAATTCCAGCTTGAGGGTGACGTTTTTTATTACGTGGGTTCGCTTTTGGCATCGGATTTTCGCCCTCAACTTCTAATACTTCCATACGTACTTTCGTTTGTTTATACGCAGGTGTATTCGTACGTACATCCACAGCAGGACCTGTTAAGAAATTAATTGCCGTTTCGTTATCTGTAGAGTTCATCGGTAAATATAACTCATTCGCTTTTACACGATCTGTAACGAGTGCACGTAATTTTAATGCTCCAAAAGGAGAGACAAGACGAACTAACGAACCTGTTTTTACGCCACGTTCTTTTGCAAGGTCTGGAGAGATTTCAACGAAAACACCAGGTACTTTCGTTTGAATACCTGTTGATTTATTTGTCATATTCCCTTCATGGAAATGCTCAAGCATACGACCGTTGTTTATGTGAAGGTCAAACTCAGCTGGAAATTCAGCTGGACGTACCCAGTCAGCAATCGCAAAACGAGCTTTTTTATCTGGGAAGTTAAATCCGTCTTGGAACAGAAGTGGTGTATTCGTTCCATCAAAACTTCCCCAATGGAAACTGTTCCATCCTTCAAGCACTTCATAGTTCGCTTGCGAGAACAATGGTGATAAACTTGCCATCTCAGCAAAGATTTCACTTGGGTGGCTATAATTCCAGTTTGCACCTAGTTTATTCGCAACTTCCTGGACGATCCACCAGTCTGGTTTCGCATCTCCTAGCGTAGGAAGAACTTGATATAATCTTTGGACACGGCGCTCTGTATTTGTGAAAGTACCTTCTTTCTCAAGAGATGGCGCTGCTGGTAATACAACATCTGCATATTGAGCAGTTTTAGAAAGGAAAACATCTTGCACAACGAAGAAATCAAGGCTCGATAACACTTCATGTACATGATTTGCATTAGAATCTACAAGAGCCATATCTTCTCCGACAAGATACATTGCTTTCATTTTTCCTTCGTCAATTGCGTGAAGCATTTCAATATTATTAAGACCTGGTTCACTATCAATTTTCACTCCGTAAGCAGTTTCAAATTTCGCACGTTCCATTTCGTTAGTAACGTGCTGATATCCTGGAAGCCATCCTGGTAAAGTCCCCATATCACAAGCACCTTGTACGTTATTGTGACCTCGAAGTGGGTATGCACCTGCTCCTGGACGACGATAGTTCCCTGTTGCAAGAAGTAAGTTTGAAATTGCAGCGGAAGTATCAGAACCACCTGTATTTTGCGTTACCCCCATACCCCAAAGGATACATGTACCATCTGCATCACGAATCATTTCAGCCATTTGAATAAGTGTTTCTTTTGAAATACCTGTTACTTCTTCTGCATATTCAAGTGTATATTCTTCTAGGCTTTCTTTGAAATCTTCAAAGAAGTTTACATTCTCATTAATAAATTCCTGATCATGCCAACCTTGATCGATCATATATTTCGTAACAGCCATTAACCAAACTTGATCTGTTCCTTGTTTTGGACTAATAAAGACATCTGATCGCTCTGCCATTTCGGTTTTACGAAGATCAGCTACAATTAACTTTTGTCCGTGTAATTTATGTGCACGTTTAATACGTGTAGCTAGAACAGGATGCCCTTCTGTCGGATTACATCCTACAATAATAACAAGACCAGATTGCGCAATATCTTTAATCGTTCCGGCATCACCGCCCATACCAATTGTACGGAACAAACCATCCGTTGCTGGTGATTGGCAATAACGTGAGCAGTTATCAATATTATTCGTTCCAAATACTTGTCGAGCTAATTTTTGAATTACATAATTGTCTTCATTTGTAATTTTAGAGGAAGAAATAAATCCGATAGAACCTTTACCGTACTCTTCTTTAATAGCACCTAATTTATTTGCAACTACATTCAGTGCTTCTTCCCATGTAGATTCAACAAACGTTCCATTTTTACGAATTAAAGGTTTTGTTATTCGTTCTTTAGAATTTACGAAATCCCAACCAAATTTCCCTTTTACACAAGTGGAAATTGCGTTAACTGGTGCATCTGAAGATGGCTGTACTTTAAGGATTTTACGCCCCTTCGTCCACACTTCAAACGAACAACCTACACCACAAAATGTACATACTGTTTTCGTTTTCTTCGTACGAGTATCACGCATGGCCGCTTCCACTTCTGATACCGCAAAAATACCGCTATATCCAGGCTCAACTTCTTTAATTAAATCTACCATCGGTTCAAGAATATCTGGTTTCAATCCCGTCATAAATCCAGCTTCACCGAGCATCGTTTTCTCCATTAAAGCGTTACAAGGACAAATCGTTACACATTGACCACAGCTAACGCATGAAGAATCATTAATATTTACTCCTTCATCCCAAATAACTCGTGGGCGTTCCGCTTCCCAGTCTATCGATAACGTTTCATTTACTTGTAAGTTTTGACACACCTCAACGCATTGACCGCATGCAATACATTGATTAGGATCATAGCGATAAAACGGATGCGTCATATCAACTTCACTTACATCTACTTTCGGTTCATACGGATATTTTTGATGTTCAATTTCCATTAATTCTGCTGTATTATGCAGTTTACAGTTCCCATTGTTGTTGTCACATACTGTACAGTATAATAAATGATTTTCTAGTAACCGATCTATCGCCTCTGTTTGTGCTTCTTTTGCGCGAACAGAAGCACGTTCAATGCTCATACCTTTCGTTGCTATCGTCGAACAAGAACGCATTAACTTTCCGTCAACTTCTACAATACAAGTGTCACATGTTTGAATAGGATCTACCTCTGGCACATAACAAATTTGCGGATGTTCAATCCCGTTCTCATTAATAACACCTAATATCGTTGAACCGGGCTCCGCTGTATACTTTTTTCCGTCAATTGTAATATGAACCATGTTGTTATTCATGGTCTTTCCCCCTTTTTGAGAATAAAAAAACTCCACCACGAAAATATACGCACCACATTTCGGCACGTTATTATCATGGTGGAGTAGTTTATTAGCACATCTTGCTAAAATACCAATCCATTTATTCATAAATAAAACGATAGAGTCATAACAGGTCATATCACGATTCCATCTTTAACACTATAATTATAGCGTTAAAGTTAAAAATATACAATATAAAATTTAAACTACGCATATGTCAGCTTGTAACTATCCATAATAACCCATATAAAACATAACAAGGAGTAAGCGAACAAATGGGGTCTTTTAATAAATGGATTCGTGGTGAAAAATCTTTTTCTACCCAAGAGCAAGCTGATTACGCATTAAATAAATCTATCTCTTCTTCCCTTTCCCTTAATTTAAAGCACTTGTTCAAACTGTTTAGCGGTATTCCAGAATTAATAACACGCACTTTTCCATTAAAAAACGGACAGGAAGCTGCACTTATATATATGGAAGGACTTGTAGACAAAACTGTTATTAACGTAAACATTCTTCGTCCTCTCTTATTTAAAGAGTGGAATGAAGACGATTTTTGGGAAGCTTCTGTTTCTATCGGAAATATAAAAAAAGTTCAACAGTGGACAGACATTGAACAATCTCTTTTACACGGCAAAAGTATTTTATTTATAAACGGGCAACTATCCGCTTTAGAGCTTGATACGCAAGCGGCACCAAAAAGGAGTATTGAAGAACCTACAACAGAGAGCTCCATAAAAAGCTCACACGAAGGATTTAATGACGTAGCGAGCGACAGCCTTGCACTTATTCGTCGATATATTCCAAATCGCGAATTGAAAGTGAAGGAATTCACTGTTGGTGAACGAGCTACTTCAAAGGTTTTTTTGCTTTATCTAGCAGATGTTGCGAACGAAAATGTCGTAAAAGAAATGGCATCCCGTATCGAGTCAGTAAAAGTTGATGCGATTCTTACTACTGGTGAATTAGAGGGGTTTGTTGAAGATAATTCCTTTACTCTCTTTCCGCAATTATCAATAACTGAACGTCCTGACACAACAGCACATCATATTCTAGATGGGCGAATTGCCGTTATTGTAGATCGCTCACCAGGCGTATTAATAGGACCTATGACCTTTTCATCCTTTTTCCAGACGATAGATGATTACAGCTTCAGACCTATGATTCCATCTTTTATACGACTCCTTCGTTTCACTGGGCTATTTATTGCAATATTTGCTCCTGCTCTTTATATTGCTATGATTTCCTTCCATTATGAAGTGATTCCGCTCAAATTGTTGTTAACGATTGGAGAATCTCGAGCCAAAATTCCTTTCCCCCCCATATTAGAAGCTTTATTAATGGAATTAGTTCTCGAAATGCTCCGAGAAGCAGCGATTCGGCTCCCTGGACCTGTTGGACAAACAATCGGCGTCGTAGGAGGAATTGTAATTGGACAAGCTGCGGTTCAAGCTGGGATTGTTAGTAACGTTATGGTTATCGTCGTATCAATTACTGCGGTTGCCTCTTTCATTATTCCCAACTTAGAAATGTCAGCAGGAATTCGGCTTCTTCGATTCCCAATGATGATAGCCGCCTCTTTATTTGGCGTCATTGGAATTATGGTTGGAATGGCAATTATTATCATCCATATTCTTTCTATGGAATCACTTGGTGTGCCATATGGTAGTCCTTTTTCTCCGTCATATGCTTCGGATTTAAAAGATACCCTTGTACGTTTCCCATGGAAAATTATGAAGAAACGGCCACTATCTCTACAATTAAAACAAGATAACCGGCAAAGAGATGTTGAGGAAAAGGAGGAGAATAAGTGACAAAACGTGCAAAGAGGGAGATCACTTTATTTCAATACATTTTAACTATTAGTGGTGTTCAAGTCGGGTTCGGCGTACTTACACTTCCGCGTGAAGTTGCACAAGGAGCGAATACAGATGGCTGGATGTCTATTATTATCGGATGTGTCATTACCACTTTAGTCAGTCTATGTATTGTAAAAATCATGGAAAAACATCCAGGATATACTTTACTTGATGTGCTGATACGTTATCTTGGAAAATGGCTAGGAAGAGTAGTAATGATTTTTTGGATTTTATATGCTGTACTCGCAGCTGTTTCCTTAATTTTTTCCCTCTTATACGTTATTCATATTTGGATTTTACCTAGATCTCCTATGTCTTTAATTATGATTTTGTTATCCATTCCAATGCTTATGCTTGCATGTAAAGGGGCACTTATTATTAGTCGCTTTGCTGTTTTTACTGTCATCTTTACACTTTGGATGCCATTATTATTATTTATTCCTCTTAAAGATGGGCATTTTATATATCTTCTTCCTCTCATCAAGGAAGGATGGCTACCAATTCTAAACACCGTGAAATCAACTATCATTGCGTTTCTCGGATTCGAGTTTGCATTTGTCCTTTATCCTTATTTAACTAACAAAGCATCTGCAAAAAAAGGAATTATTATTGCGAATTTTATTACGTTATTTATTTATCTTCAAATCACGTTCGTTTCTTTTATTTATTTTAGTCCAGATGGTATAACAAAGTTTTTATGGCCGACTCTTTCTCTTGTTACACCGTTTCACTTCTCATTTCTTGAGCGATTTGAAGTTATCTTTTTATCATTTTATCTCTTTATTATTTTTGATTCCTGTATTCCTTATATTTTCACTGCTTCAGATGGAATTAATCAATTACTTAACAAAAAAGGGAGTTCATTACCTATTTATTTTTTATTATTCGGGTGTATTTTCATCTTATTCTTTTATATCCCTTCTTCTTATCAGATAAGTGCGTTGCGGGAATTTTGGGGAACTGCTAGTTATTTTATTGTTTTTCTATTCCCGATTGTATTTCTCTTATACATGACACTTTATCAGCATTGGAAAAGGAGAAAAGTTTAAATGAGACGCTTTATTCGTTTTATTATATTTTGTTTTCTCATAATTTTTTAGCAGGTTGTGAAGATCGGCTTGATTTAGAAAAACAATCCATCTCATTAATTTACGGTTTTGACGCAAAAGCAAAAGGAAAATTAATTGTGTATCACGTAAATCCTATTTTTAATGAAGATGTAGAGAAAAAGTACGAAATTCATGAAGCGAAAGTACATACACCCCGAGAAGCAAAAGATACGTTTAACAGTTCAAGCAGCGGTTTAGTGTCCACAGAAAAGTTACAGCTCATATTGTTTAGCACGAATTTTTTAAAACAAGAAGGAGCTATGCCTTATCTGGATGTTTGGTATCGCGATCCTAAAAATACAGGAAATATGCGCATGGTTGCAGTAGATGGCCCCGTTTCTTCTGTTATATATAATAATTTCAAAGATAAGCCTGCTCTTCCTGAATATTTAACAGATTTAATTAATACGAACAAACTATACAATCGGACCGTGTTTACGACATTCCATGAATTTCATAGACAAACTTTTAATAAAGGGGTAACTCCTGCTATTTCAGAAATAAAAAAAGGGAAGAAAGATGTTATTGTTACTGGTTCGGCACTATTAACCTCTCGTGGAGCTTATAAGATGTCTTTAACTCGCTATGAAAGTGCCCTTCTTCTTATGGTGCAAAAGAAAGCTAATATACCCGTTTCACTTACAATGAAAATCCCCTCTAATTTAGTTGAAAGTAATAGCCATCTAAAAGATACAAAGGGCAACGATTTTATAACAATAAACGTTCTTAGTATGAATCATGATATCGGTACAGACTATAGCGATAACCGATTCAAATTTAATATTAAAATGGATTTAAAAATTGCCGTATCTGAACTTACATTCAACATGGATATAGATAGTGATAGAAAAAAATTAACTTCTCTTATTACAAAACAACTAAACAAAGATTTAAACGAATTAATCCACAAAATTCAGAAACAGCAACTCGATCCATTCGGATTTGGTGATTATGCGAGAGCATTTCGCTATAAAGAATGGAAAGAAGTTGAAGATGATTGGCCAAGTGCCTTTTCAAAAGCTAATGTGAAAGTGGCACCAACTATTAAAATTTTAGAAAATGGGATTATTAAATAGAAAAAACACGCTACTTGCTCTCATACGTCTAAAGAGCAAGTAGCGTATTATCATTTTTATTTTGAAGCTTCCTATACAGTTATACTTCTGTTTCTGGTTCTTCGTTTTCCGCTTGTTCCAATCCTTGCTGCTCTGCAAGTTCAGCTGAAATCATTCCATAATAAATTTCTGGATACAATCCAAATATTTGATATACACTTCCTAAAAACGGCATCAGAATCCCTCTTTTCTAAAGTTGTATTGCCACTTTTAAGGATTCCCTTTTCATTCATTATACATTCGTTTTTGGCGTTTCTTCTTCATCTTGAACACTTAATAAATTTTGCCATTTTTTATACGGAGCGCTATTTGGATCTACATATCCTTTTGCATGCGAGCGATCCCACAATTGTTTAATAAACATTTCTTTCTCTTTCTTTGCCACCATATCGGCACCTGTACCGTAATAGTTCTGGAAATACAACTCGATTTCATCGAGGAATAGTCTTAATAATTCATCTGATGTTTCTTCTA
Organism: Bacillus sp. 2D03; assembly: GCF_003946765.1. Lineage (NCBI taxonomy): Bacteria > Bacillati > Bacillota > Bacilli > Caryophanales > Bacillaceae > Bacillus > Bacillus sp. 2D03. The sequence continues at coordinate 121,808 of NZ_RPSJ01000010.1, forward strand.
ATGTCGGATCATACTTCGCTTCACGGTCATACATTAAAATCATATCTAAAAGATTGTGGACATGTTCTTTTCTAAGCCATCTTACATCTTGGGCTCCTAATACGAACGGATGTGTATATAAATGTCCACCTTGTATCATCGCCTTTTCTTGCTCTTCTTCAAATCGTGACAAGATGTTTTCATAAATAAACGGATTATGAAGCAATGCTCTGTGTAATTTATAACTTTCGCTTGAAATATTTTTCCCCATCGACTGAATTAAAAAGCTACGTCCTACACCGTTATATTGATACACAAATTGTCCATCAACAGCAACTAAACTAATCCAGCGATACATATATGCGTATAGTAATGCACGATTACATTTATCATAATCTAATTTTGTTTGAGTCGCGTTTAAATCTGGCATAAAGGCTGGTAAGTGCCAATACTTATCTAAATGCGGCGTTAAACTAGATTTTTTACTATTTAATTTATTTACACGGCGATAATACGATTGGAAATAGTCACCTTTATCATTCATAAATCCGTTTGAAATATGTCCTGATGATAATTTAGGAAAATCTTGCAGCGATAAGCCGTAATGCGCTCGATAACAGATTACTTCAAATGGCGAAAAGGCTTCATGTACTGTATCTTTTTCTTTAAACATTTCTTGAATTAATTCCTCTTGCAGCTCTTTCTTTAAAGAAGGATGTATACCCCAATATTGTAATTCCCTATGATGAGCAACTTTCGGAACGAATGGACTCGCTAAATGGAACAGGTCTTCAATTTTTTCACGAACGTATTCATCGCGATCACGTTTCTTATAATCTGCTTCTTTTCGCAACGCTTCAATGATATTCAGTTCTAATTTATCACGATAGCGTACTTGCAGTTCGTCATAACAATAGCTCAGTATATGTTCTCGGTAGAAATCCTCTACCTTTTTCGACTGAATCTCTTCTGTTTTCGCATCACGACAATATTCACCGTACAAACTCATATAAATTTCCGCTGATATATCTTTCGGTAGTACACCTAAATTTAAATGTTGCTGCATATCTTGCCATATCTTTTCTTGCAGCTGTTCCTCAGCTAATACATATACATTCGTCGGGTTTGTTTTCCCTTCAAATTCCTTACTGCGCTTTTGGATTTCAAACAGTAAATTTTCACGTGTTTCATGTAAATTATCAAAAAATCTTTCCCAATATTGAATCATTTTATTAACTGCTTGATATAGCGATTGATATACAAGTTCTAATAGCATTTCTTTTCGATATTCATTTAATTTGTGTACATATTGCGTTATGATGTCTTCAAATTCTCTTTTGAATAAACGTTGCTGATTATTAATCATTTTTCCAAACCAGCCTTGTTGTTGAGCAATTTCTACTCGGCGTACAGCTGTTACCGTTCCATCGATATTACCCACATTAAATTTTTTATCGTAGTTTTGAATTACATTACGCTTTTGTTCATTATTTTCATGTAGTCGATTCATTTTTTCCACTAACTGCTTTCGAATTTCATATAACATAAAACGTGCTGCTACTGGGTGAACTGGATCTGTTTTCTTTAAAAACCATGTATTTAATTGATAGGACTGCCCTTCAGAACCACTTGGTGAAAAGCGGTCTGATTCAATCATGTCATATAAAAGTGTCGTTACATGTTCATGTACACGGCTCGGAATTGCATACGCATATAAACGAACCGCATGATCCACTCTTGCCACTTCACCTTTCATTTGTTCCATCATTTTCAGTTTCGCAGCTGAAATTTTACACTCATGTTGCAGACGATTTAATTCCTCATCTTTTTGCACCGTTCGTTGTACATAACTTTCTACAGCTTCTAAAAACAGTTTTGATTTCGCAACTCCGATCTTACCACCCTCTGCTCCTTCACGTGTTTCATTGTACATTTGTCTATAGAAAATATGAGCTTGCTCTGGACGGGTAGCAAGATGCTCCAAGTCCTCTAAATAACTTTTACCTCTCTCCGGCTTTTCACGTTGCATCCCACGTTTTACATCTTGATCGTATCTTTGCTTCTTCTCTTGAAACAGTTGATCTAAATGAAGCCACGATTCATCTAAACCTTGCACCGCCCATTTTAAAGCACAATATTTTAACACATGTTCATATGGATAAATGAGTTTTGCCGTTCCTGCCCCGCAATATCGCCCTTTTCCGCTTGATTCTGCTAATTGCTGAATTTGATTGTCTTCCTGTGCAAAATGACTTGTGGACATCGGGCTAAATAACTGTAAATAAATTGTATTTGCCATCTGTTCCATATAATCTGATAAATTGTGTAAATGGTGTCCATGTAGGTTTTCATAATCGTATAAGAAACAATAATTGTACGGTAAATGATGTTGTTTAATTGTATGATTCGTTCTTCCGTCTTCATCTACTTGATCAGGGCGATACTCTAATTCAATTGTTACACCGCCGCGTTTTGATAATTCTCCAGTAGAACCGAGCGTAATAGCATGTAATTCTTTTAACGATGCATAGCCGTTCGCTTGCACCGTTTCAAACTCTTTCGCACTAACTGTTCTCGTCTTTACTAAAACATCCGGCATTAAAAACGCACCGCGTATTAAAATGTTATGATGCTGCAATTTTTTCCGAAGCATTTCACGTAAATATAATGCAATTTGCAGAAACATCCCCGAACCTGTTCCGCCTGCTAGTGATGTTACTATAATGACACGCACACCATATTCTGTTTGATCACTTGTAACCGGAAAAATTTTCTCAATTTCTTGCCAAAAGGACGTTAATTTATCTTCTTTCATCGCAGCACGTAACGCTAAACGTGAAATGACGCGTAACTGTCCTGCTCCTTCTGTTAATGGTTTATCAAGTATAGTCGGATCCATCGGAAACCACTCTGGGATTGTTGGATCTCCTGCAATATACTCCCTGGGCGTTTTACTAGAACTCGTTTGTGTCTTAAACTTTCGAATATGATCAAATTTACTCAATGTATTCACATCTGTATCAAATACGTGCATTGCTACCTTTTTCCGGCGCTCTTCAGGTAATTTTTCATATATTTGATGCGTCACAGTACTACCGATTCCACCTAAACCAATTAATATTGTTGGAACTTGTAATGTCATGTGAACCACCTTCCTATTCTTGCTTGTTTGAAAAAAGGGAAAGAGAATCCATACTCCATCCCCTTCTTATCCCTACCTACTATTCACATTCGTACTTGTAAATCTCTTTACCATATCCTCTATCAATTAGTAAAAGTTCATTTGGATATAGTGTCTTATGTTCCATTCCTACTTCATCCTCTGTTATAAACATTCCATCAATAATCATTCCAACTACTTGTGATTCTTTCGCTACAAAGACAGATTTCGAACCTTTCTTCGCTATAAACGTAACGGATTGCACTGTTTTTCTTTCTGCTCTAAATGGGATACCAAAATAATGGTTCCACCATTTATTTCGAAGTAATTCTGGTTCAGATTGATATAGCCAATCTTTCGCTACCTCTTGATCCCATTCATAATACAGTAGTGCTTTCCGGTGAAATCTTGGCCGAACAATCCATCCTAAAACAATGATTCCTACTACTAGTAGTAATAAAGTGATAGGAATAACAAACTTAAAAATAAGCGCATATTTTTCATAAAACGGAGCATCTTGAATATGGAATGTTATGTTTTTCTTTACTTCTTGTAATTTTGAATCCTGCATTACGATGGTAGCTTCTACGGTGCCGGTATCTGTAAAATTAAATGTGTCGGAGTAATAGGGACGAGGATAAACATAGATTTGATTTCCATGTTGCTTTATTTCATAATTGATTGATTGTTTAGATGTGACACCAGTAGATTTTAATAGTTTTTTTACAGCTTCTTCTGTCATTGACTTGCCATCTAACTGTGGTTGTAAAACAAATGGTTTACTATTCTCTAAATTTGTCACTTTTTCTTCATAATCTTTTGTAACAGTTTGAAGTGATAATTTCGGTTTCTCAGCTGTTTCAATTTTAAATTCTTTCGTCTGTCTATAAAACCCCTTTATATTCATATGAACTTTCCCGCGTACTAACCCTTTACCAAGCTTCGTTTCGTAATAAAACACATGCCTCTTATCATCCCACTTCATTGCATATTGTTTTCCGTCTATTTCTACTTCTGCCTGAAAGTAAGAAGACTGAACTGGCAACTCCGTAGGCTTTGCTTCAATAACAGCAGTAACACCTTCGTACATTTTCTCTACATTTTTTTGACTACTATCATCTTTGTCATAAGTAGAAACCGTATAATTAAGCGCTGGTTCAACTAGTACTTGTAGTCCTTCTTTCTCAATGTCCTGGTCCACTTCTATCGTATAAGTTCCTGGTTTAATAACTTCCTCATTTTCCGTACTTATATGAACTATATTTCCGAACAATTTTGCTTCTCCTGGTGCATGTATGGAAAAAGAAGATTGCAATTGTAATGGTTTAGAAATTTGTGTGACCTGATAATCGGGCAGAGAAGGCGATTGTCGTACAAGCGTCATACGCTTTAATGGAAACGGTGTTGTAATCTCTACTCTTTTCCCCACTACTTTCGTTTTTACAATCGATTCAACAGAGGAGAATGGATCACGATTTGCAACTAATGCTGCCACTTGATTTACACTTTTTACAATGCCATCTTCTCCGCTTGACGGCATCGTAACACCATTTATCTCTTTCTTCCATATTTCCTTGAACGTATTTAGTTGTTCTTTTTCTTGTTGTCCTAAATCTTCTTCCATCGTAATTAAGACTGGATGTAACGATATCTTTTTTGCATCCATTTCTTTCTTAAACTGGGCTAATTTCTGCAAAATTTGTTCTTTTCCGCCAACCTTATCTTTCTCTAAATCATTAAATGCCCCGTCAGTTAATACAATAAGCCAAAATTCACGTTTTCCATCTATATCTGCTTCCTTTTTTATAGATTGCATCGCCGTTTCTACCGCGCTAAATGGAGTATTTAAATACGTTTTCCATGCTCCAATTCCCTCAATTTCTGTTTGCCTTTTATCCTTCGTTAACGAAATGTTTAATGGATCATTCGGCTTACTCATTGGAACGTAAGAAAATTTATCTTTTTCATCCAATAGCGCAACTAAACTTTGCAAAGCATAATTGGCATATTTCCAGCGATCGTTATTTCTCATGCTGCCCGAATCGTCATATACAAGTGAAACGACCCTTTCCTTTGCCTCCTCTCCTTTTGCAAAAGCTGATAAAGGTAAACATATAAATAGAAACAACATGAACGTGGCACAAATTCGGATTTTCATGATGAGGCTTCGCCACCTTTGTAGACAAATTCCTATGTTTAAATTTATGAGAGGAAACAAGATATATGACTTGTATTTTAGGACAACGAACCCAGCATAATTTTATTATGTAAACAGTTATAAGAACTGAATATTATTCCTTCTAGCGTTTTCTATCCGATACTATAAGTAAAAAAGCCTGTTTAAGCTCCACACTTAAAACAGACTTTTCCTACTTTTTATTTTAAAAACACATAACAAAAAGTTTGATTTTTGACTTAACACATCACTTCTATTGTAAATCCACCAGGTGCTTCAACGTAAAACGTATACGCATGGACATGCTTAGGAGGCTCGACCAAAAATCCATCTTCCTTCAATCTTTGATTTATCTTATCTACTTGTTCTTCACTTTCTTGTGGAAATCCTACGTGAAATGTTCTTGGATACTGAACTTCTTTTCCTTTCATTAAAGTTAGTATAAATCCATCATTATCACGCATAACTGCAAAGCCATTTCCCCTTGTTCCACTACAAATTAGACCAAAATACTTCTCTAAAAACTCTCTAGCTGCTGTTACATCTGTAACTGTTAAATTAAGATGTTTAATTCCCAATCCTTCACCTTCTTTCTCAATTTTCTAACATTTTATCATACAAATAAAAAACACGCCTTCCACAGCGTGTTTCATTGCTTTACATACACTTCAACAATCGGATTCTCTTTATTATCCGCATGCAAGCGTATATTCTCTTCACTTGTATTATAAATACTAGCTAATAACATTATCGTTAACACATTAGGTGTCTTCGCATCACTTCCGTATTTTCTCTCAAGCGCTTCCTTATATTCAAAATCTAAATCCCCCTGCACATATGTATACACTTCAAAACCATCTTCTAAGTTGCAAACTACTGTATCAATAATATCTGCCCCTACTTGCTTCTTCATTTCCTCTCGTAACGCTTCAATAAAATCTTCCCACGGTACTTCGTATGTCTGAAACTGATCTGTAGATTTCATGCCTTTTCCTCCTTATATATCCTCTTCTTATATTTCCCCTTTCCTATAACAATTATGATAGATAGGGCATTCGTACAAGCCGCACTTGTCCCCCTTACATATCGTATTACTGTAATGCGGAAGGAGAAAAGAATATGCATAGACAAAAATGTTATGATACATGCCAACGTTATTTCGGAAAAGTTGTTCGGATTGAAGACCGTGATGGCCGTATACATTTAGGTAAAATAATCGATGTGACACAAAACTCTGTATGGATCGAACCGGTGCAACAGCGCTCATCTTTTGATTCAGGGTTCGGATACTACGACGCTTATGCAAACGGTGGTTGTGACCTTTGTGGAGGCCTTAGCAGGTGTGATAGTTGTGGATTCGGATGCGGTGGTGGATTCAGCAGCTGCGGATGTGGTGGTCGTGGTTGTAGTAGTTGTGGTTGCGGCGGCTGGGGAGGCGGCGGTTGTGGCTGGGGTGTTGAACTCGGATTTGGTTTCATCTTCGGAATTACATTAGCTGCATTATTTTTCATTTAACATAGTAAAGAGTTGGCTACCTTTAGCCAACTCTTTTTCTTTATTTTTCACATATAAAAATACGATGCCCTAAAATGTGTTGGTACATAAGCCGTACATTTTCATGCTGTATCCACGCCTCATATAACTCATTCGGAATATGTGAGGATACATTCCATTCTGGCTCTTCTACATAGCCAGAGATTGTTTCTGCAATCGTGCCACCACCAGCAATTGTAATTCTTTTAAAATTTGCTTTCTGAAATAATTGTACCCACTCCTTCTCAGTTAATAGTTCTTTCATGCCATATAATTGGACGATTTTTTCTTCCTCACCCTTATCAATGTGCCTATCAATAATCATTTCAATGACAACAAGCTTACCGTCCTGCTGTAATACACGATAACACTCCGAGATAACCCTTTCTTTGTCTGTAAAAGCGATGATTGATTCTCCAAGTACGAACTCAAATGAGTTATTCAAACACGGTAAATGCTCTACACTTCCTTCAATTAATTGTATATCTAACCCTTCAAACAACCATCTATCTTTTGCCTTTTGAATCATAATTTCATTCTTTTCAACAGTTGTTACTTTATAACCAAATTCCCTTGTCATATATGCCGCTGTTTTTCCCGTACCGCAACCTATTTCAAGGACATTCGCTCCATATTTAAAAGGCAGTTGTGCTAACAATTGTTTTGTTAACGTAAAACCACCAGGATGAGCACTTCCTATTCCGTAATAAGCTAGGAAATCGATGTATGTGTTTCGCTTCATGGGATTCTCCCTTTTTTATTTTATATATTCGAGCACGGAAGAAAAGTGCATAGAAAAAAGGGCGTATTGTACGCCCCCCATCTTACTTATCCTCTGTAATATATGCCCATTTATAGCTGTAGTCTCCACCAACTGGATGGTGAACAATACCTTTTACTTTCTGTCTTTGAACGATAGCATCACCACGTTGATATAATGGTGCAATTGCTGCATCTTCCAATAACATTTTCTCCGCTTTCAGTAAGCTATCCCAACGCTCTTTCGTTTTCGTTAATAGCTCACCTTTACCTTTTTGTACAATTTCATCATATTTAGGATTTGAATATCCTGTTTGGTTATGAGGGCCATTTGTAACGAACATATCAATGAATGTCATTGGATCTAAGTAGTCAGGGCCCCAACCAGCGTAAGATAAATCATAATCTAGATCTGATTCTAATTTTAACTTTTGTTTAAATGGCTGGTTTTTCAAATTCACTGTTAAACCTGGTAAGTTTTTCTCAAGTTCTCCTTTTAAGAATTCTCCTACTTTTTTCGCACCATCACCATCATAGTTTAATAGTTCTACTGTAATTGCATCTTTTCCAAGTTCTTTTTTCGCTTTTTCCCAATGCTCTTTTGCTTTTTTCACATCTGTTTTTAAAATATCTCCATTTTCTTTACGGAAGTCTTTTCCATCTGGGCTCTTAGCAAATTCTTTTGGTACTAAGTAATCTGCCGGTGTAGATCCGTCATTTAAAATAACGTTCGTTAAGCCTTTTTTATCATACGCTTTTGCAATCGCTAAACGTAGATCTTTGCTCTTTAACACTGTATCTTGCCCACCACGTTTTTGGTTTAAGCGTAAGAAGTACGTTGACGGTGTTTTTTGTGTAAAGAAGTCGGGGTTTGATTTATATTTGTCAACAAATTCAGATGTAAGTCCTGAACGATCGATTTGTCCACTTTCATATAAGTTAACACGTGTACCACTATCTTTTACTACGTTAAAGTTGATTTCATCTAACTTCACTGTTTTATTATCCCAATATTGTGCATTTTTCTTTAACTTCCAACCTTCTTCATGTTTCCAGTCTGTCAATGTAAACGGTCCGTTGTATAACGTCGTATCTGATTCTAAACCGTACTTTTCACCTTTTTCTTTTACAAATTTCTCGTTTAATGGATAAAATGTTCCAAATGAAGTTAATTCTACAAAGTAAGGAACTGGATTTTCTAATTCTACTTCTAACGTATAGTCATCTACAGCTTTTACTCCTAACGTATCTAGTTCAGCTTTTCCTTCATTAATCGCTTGTGCATTTTTCAAATCAAACATAATGTATGCATATTCTGCTGCTGTATTTTTATCTACCGCACGTTTCCAAGCAAACACGAAATCTTTCGCTGTTACAGGCTCTCCATTTGACCATTTTGCATTTTTATTTAATGTAAATGTATACTTTTTACCATCATCACTCTTTTTATATGATTCAGCAACTCCTGGTGTTGCTTTATTATCTTTATCAAGTCGATATAAACCTTCCATTACGTTGTTTAAAGCTAGAAACGATACTTGGTCTGTCGCTTTAGCAGAGTCCATAGATGGAATCTCTTGAGACTCTGTTAAATTAAGCACTTGCTTCGCCGCTAGCTTTCCGCCTTCTTTTTCACCACTTTTCGGTGTTGTGCTTGCCTTCTCTTTATCTCCTGATCCAGAGCAAGCTGTTAATGCCATACTCATTACTAAAACTGGTGCTACGACCGCTGTCAATTTTTTCATCTTTTTTCTCTTCATTTTTTGTACCCTCCCCAATTATATGTACGATATTAACATTTAGAATTTCTCTACTAACTTTCGTTATCAGAAAATTCTTATTAATTAATATTCTACTATTTTTTAAAATTTTGTAAAGTATTTTTGTAAATTTTCTAAATATTTATTTTTTTATTATAGTAACTTGTTGTTTTAACTACTATATGAATTATCCCCGTCTACTATATGTAAACATCCCTCCCCTTATTCCACTCTATTACTACGTTCTATATTTTTCTTATTAGCATGAGGTCTCTTACTATCATCTGTCTTACTACTTACTGACCTCTCTAAATCCCTCCGATAGAACCTTCCTAATTACCTACCCGATTCTCAATAGGCTAACGAGATTTATTCCCTTATACATACTAAAAAGCATTTCAAAAGTAGCTCAGCCACTTTTGAAATGCTTTCACTTTATTTTTTTCCGCCATCCTCAGTTACATACGCCCACTTAAAGCTATATTCTGGACTGATGTTATGTTTCACAATTCCTTTTACATTCGGTTTCATTACATACGATCTTCCTGTTTGATATAAAGGAACTAACCCTGCATCTTCTTCAAGGAATAATTTTTCAGCTTTCCCTAACGTTTCCCAGCGTTTTTTCGCATCACTCATTAATTCATTACCTGCTTTTCCTACCATTTCATCGTATTTTGGATTTGAATAACTCATTTGGTTGTACGGGCTCTTCGATTCAAACATATCAATAAATGTCATTGGATCCGCATAGTCTGGACTCCAACCTGCATAAGAAATTTCATAATCTTGCGCAGTTTCTAATTTTAATTTTTGTTTGAACGGCTGAATTTTCGTATTAATCGTTACACCTTTTAAATTTTTCTCAATTTGATCTTTTACATAGTCAGCAATCTTTTTCGCAGTTCCATCATCATAGCTTAGCAATTCAATTGTAACTTGATCTTTTCCAAGTTCTTTTTTCGCTTCTTCCCACGCTGCTGCTCCTTTTTTCGGATTATATTTCAGACCATTTTTAAATGTATCTTGATAATCTTTACCATCTGGCCCTGTCGCAAGTCCTTTTGGAACCAATTGATCTGTTGCTTTTGAACCATTATTTAAAATTACATTTGCCAATCCTTTTTTATCAACTGATAATGCAATTGCTTCACGAAGTTTTTTGCTCTTTAAAGGCGTATCTTGTCCGTTACGTTTTTGATTTAAACGTAAGAAGAATGTACTTGATTCCGCATACTCACCATATTCTTCTTTGTTCGATTTATATTTATCTACAAACTCTCCTGATAGTAATGTAAAATCAATTGATCCTGTATCATATAAGTTTACTTTCGTTGCAACCTCTTTTACTACACTATAGTTAATTTCTTCTAATTTCACAGTCTTTTTATCCCAGTACTTATCATTTTTCTTCAGCTGCCAACCTTGTTCATGTTTCCATGAAGACATAACGAATGGACCATTATACACAGTTGTATCTGCTTCTAAACCGTACTTATCCCCTTTTTCTTTTACGAATTTTTCATTTAATGGATAGTATGATGGGAATGCTAATAAATTTAAGAAATACGGTACCGGTTTTTCTAATTCTACTTCTAGCGTGTAATCATCTACCGCCTTCGCTCCTAATTCAGTTACAGGTTTTTCTCCTTTATTAATCGCTTCTGCATTTTTAATATAGTAAGCAATAAATGCATATTCTGCCGCAGTATTCTTATCGAGTAAGCGCTTCCATGCAAAAACGAAATCTTTCGCTGTTACAGGATCACCATTTGACCATTTTGCATCTTTTCGCAGTTTAAACGTATACTTTTTACCATCTTCACTTTTCGTACTAGACTCTGCCGCAGCAGGAATTGGCTTATTATCTTTATCAAGGCGATATAGGCCTTCCATCGTGTTCCCTAAAATTTGCGAACCTAATGTATCAGTAGATTTAGAAGTATCCATCGTCGGAATTTCTTGGTTTTCCGTACGATTTAATACTTGTTTCGCTGCATATTTAATATCAGATTTTTTTTCTTCCCCACTATTTGATGTAGTAGTCGATTTCTTTTCCCCACCTGACCCAGAACATGCTGTCAATGCAACACTCATCGCTAAAACTGGTACTACAACTGCCGTTAACTTTTTCATCTTTTTTCTCTTCATTTTTGTACCCTCCCTAATTATATGTACATTACCAATCCTTGAGAGACCCCTTACTAAAGATTTATTTTTCAGAAAATTACAACTAATGATATTCTACTCTTTTTTTCGCATTTGTAAATAGTTTTATTTTAAATATTCTGATTTTTTTAATTTAGTAGGATTTATCCCCCATCTACTATATGTACATACTATACACCTTATTCGCCTCTATTTAACCACACTAAAAATTAGTATTTTAAGCTCACAAAAAAAGCATTTAAAAGTAGCTAAGCCACTTTTAAATGCTTTTTCAACTCTATTATTTTTCAGTCACATATGCCCACTTAAAGCTAAATTCTGGACTGATATTATGTTTTACTACTCCCTTTACATTTGGTTGTAAAACATAAGAATCTCCTCGTTGATATAAAGGTACAATCGCTACATCTTCTTCAAGTAATGTTTTTTCAGCTTTTCCTAACTCTTCCCAACGTTTTTTCGCATCGCTCATTAATTCCGTTCCAGCTTTTTTCACCATGCCGTCATATTTAGGATCAGAGAAGCTCATTTGGTTATGAGAATGTCCAGTCTCAAACATATCTAAGAACGTCATTGGATCTGCATAATCCGGATTCCATCCGCCATACGAAATATCATATTGTTGTTCAGTTTCTAATTTTAGTTTTTGCTTAAATGGTTGAAGTTTAATATTAACTGTTACACCTTTTAAGTTCTTCTCAATTTGGTCCTTAATATATTCTCCAACTTTTTTCGCATTACCAGTATCATAGTTTAAGAATTCAATTGTAACTTGGTCTTTACCTAGCTCTTTTTTCGCTTCTTCCCAAGCTGCAGCAGCTTTTTTAGCATTTGGTTTTAAACCATTTTTAAACGTTTCTTGGAAGTCTTTACCGTCTGGTCCAGTTGCTAAACCTTTTGGTACTAAGAAGTCAGCTTCTTTTGATCCATCATTTAAAATTACGTTTGCTAAATTCTTTTTATCAACTGATAGTGCAATTGCTTCACGTAACTTTTTACTCTTTAATGGTGTATCTTGTCCATCACGTTTTTGGTTCATACGAATGAAATACGTACTCACTTGTGAATATGTTCCGAATTCATCTTTCTTATTTCTGTATTTATCTACGAACTCTCCAGTTAATAAAGCAAAGTCAACTTGACCGCTATCATATAAATTGATAAGAGTTGCTGGTTCTTTAACAACACTGAAGTTAACTTCTTCAAGTTTTACAGTCTTTTTATCCCAATATTGATCATTTTTCTTTAATTGCCATCCTTGTTCATGCTTCCAATCTTTAAGAATGAACGGTCCATTATAAACTGTTGTATCAGACTCTATACCGAACTTCTCCCCTTTTTCTTTTACGAATTTTTCATTTAATGGGTAGTACGATGGGAATGCTACTAAGTTTAAGAAGTACGGTACCGCTTGCTCTAATTCAACTTCAAGCGTAAGATCATCTACTGCTTTTACTCCTAATTCAGTTACAGGTTTTTCTCCTTTATTTACTACTTCTGCATTTTTAATCGGGAATGCGATAAATGCATACTCAGCAGCTGTTTTTGGATCTAATAGACGTTGCCAAGCGTATACGAAATCTTTCGCCGTTACTGGATCTCCATTTGACCATTTTGCATCTTTACGTAGTTTAAATGTATATTTTTTACCATCTTCACTTTTCGTGCTAGATTCTGCTGCAGCTGGAATAGGCTTATTATCTTTATCAAGACGATATAATCCTTCCATCGTATTCCCTAGCATTTGTGAAGATACTGTATCTGTTGATTTAGAAGAATCCATCGTTGGAATCTCTTGGTTTACTGTTCGATTCAACACTTGTTTTGCCGCTAATTTTCCCTCTGACTTGCTATCTCCACTTGAGTTTGTGCTTGTCTTTTTATCTCCGCCTGATGTAGAACATGCTGTTAGTGCCATGCTCATTGCTAAAACCGGTACTACAACTGCTGTTAGTTTTTTCATTTTTTTCTTTTTCATTTTCTGTACCCTCCCTAATTCTAAACGATAGCTATTAAAGAATTTTCTGATAATTCTGTTTTTCTCTATATATTTATCAGACGATTCTTACTAATTCTTATTCTACTAATTTTTTAATTTTTGTAAAGTATTATTATTGAAAATTTTTAAAAAATTATTTTTTTACAGTAATATTCATAAAAATGCCATATTTTGTTCAAACCTTATTTCGCATTCATACACATTTGTTGTTTTAATCACTTTCATCTCATTTACCACTTGAATACTTGTTAATTATTGCTAATAAATAATGCATATATCTAAAAACATCTTTTCTACAAAAATAAAAAAGTCAGCAAAGCTGACTTTTTACCTGGCCATTTTTTCTCGTTTCATTTCCTCTACTACTCTCGTATACTTCTCATCATCAAATTCATTTTCACTTTTTGCAACAACTACAGTTGCAATACCGTTACCAATTAAATTAACGATAGCACGTGCTTCTGACATGAAACGATCTACACCAAGTAATAACGCTAAACCTTCTAATGGGATAACATTCATTGCAGATAGAGTAGATGCTAGTACAATGAATCCCCCGCCGGTTACTGCTGCTGCTCCTTTAGATGTAACTAATAAAATAGCTATTATTGTTAATTGTTGACCTAGTGAAAGATCGACGTGGAAAACTTGTGCTAAAAATATAGTAGCCATCGATAAATAAATTGTTGTTCCATCTAAGTTAAAAGAATAGCCTGTTGGAATGACTAAACCTACTACCGGTTTCGAACACCCGAAGTCTTCCATCTTTGTCATCATTCGCGGCAGTACTGATTCTGACGATGATGTCCCGAGAACAATAAGTAATTCTTCTTTAATATGCGCTAAATATTTCCACAAACTAAATTTATACAGTTTACAAATAAAATTTAAAACAATAAAAACAAATAATGCCATTGTCGCATATACACAAATCATTAATTTGCCAAGTGGTATGAGCGTGCTTAAACCATACTTCCCAATTGTAAATGCCATCCCACCGAATGCTCCAACCGGTGCTAATTTCATTACAATTGATAAAATGTTAAAAAATACTTTCGATAATCTTTCAAAAAAATCAATAACCGGTTGTCCATTTTTCCCTAACATCGTTAATCCTGCGCCGAATAAAATGGAGAAGAATAACACTTGTAAAATATCACCTTTTGCAAATGCTTCAAACATGTTAGACGGCACAATATGTAAAAAGAAATCCATCCATTTCATTTCTTGCCCGCTTTGTACATATTGTGAAACATCTCCGCCTTTTAGTTTTGAGGGATCTAATCCATCTCCGGGACGCACAACATTTGCTACGATGATACCAATAATTAAAGCAGCTGTTGTAACAATTTCAAAATATAGTAGTGCCTTCCCACCAACACGGCCTACCTTTTTCATACTTCCCATACTTGCAATACCGAGTACAATTGTTAAAAAGATAATCGGTGCAATAACCATTTTAATCATATTGATGAATGTTTCACCAATTGGCTTCATTTGTTGTCCAACACTCGGCCAAATTGCCCCTACTGCAATACCACAAATAATGGCCACAATAACTTGGAATGTTAAATTCTTTGCAATTCTCATTTTTGCTACTCCCCTGTATTTTCATTTCTCCCAAACTATTTTAAGCAATAACATTTATTCTATATGGTAGCCCCCTTGCTACTTAACTTGAACCCTACTATTATGTTACACTATTAACTAAAATTTTAAAATAGTATATAACATTAAAAACTAAATGTCATACCATTAGACAAAAATAAAAAAGCAGACATTTCGTCTGCTTTAATTCTCCTCAATTTGCTTTTCACTTAATCCTAGATGTGTTCTAAGAGTATTACTCAAACTCTGTAGATCTTTTTTATTAGGATTATAATAATATACACGTTGCCCGTTTGGGCCATTAGGTAAGTATAAATCATCACCAGCTAATTGTATTTTTTCAACTGAACCGTTTAAACCGTATTTATAAAAAGATAAAATATCATCCATTACTAAATTTGTTTTAAAATCACCATCAACCGCCTCAACTATTTTTTCTAACTTCGCAATCGATCCTACACTTTTTAATTTACTTAAAATCGCTTCAATAACAAGTTGTTGGCGTTGTCCTCTCATTGCATCACTATCAATATGGCGCGTTCTTGCTAGTGCAAGTGCTTCTTCCCCATTTAATTTTTGTAATCCTTTTTTCAAATGAATCGCTTCAGGTTCATCTTTACTATTTTGCTCCGTAAATTCAACTGGGACATCCACTTCAATACCATCTAACCCATCAACAATTTTAGTAAAGGAACCAAAATTAAATTTCACAAAATAATCAACAGGCACCTGTAACAATTTTTCTACCGCTTCCACAGAAGCTTGCGGTCCTCCATCTTTACCATTTTTAACGAAACCACTTCCATATGCATGGGTTATTTTATCTTTTTTCTTTTCAACTGGAACATATGTATATGTATCACGCGGTATACTCGTTAATTTCACTGTTTTATCATCTTTCTTAAAAGTCGCTAACAATAATGCGTCTGTATGAAATGCACCATTATATTCCTTTTGTCGTTCTTGATTTTCATCAATTCCCATAATTAAAAGTGAAACATGATTTGCAATTGGCTTTACAGATTTCTCACGTAAATTGGATTTTTCGCCTCGTGCTAAATTCAAATTAGATTTTTGTACGAGACTAGAAGTTTTCATATATACATAGGCTCCATAGCCAATTCCACCAAATAGTAATACCGCCAGTAGTAAACTTATTATCTTTTTCTTTTTATATTTTTGCTTATTTTTCTCTTCTCTTAAAGATGAATGATTCCCCATTTACTCTCCTCCTGTTTCTATTCACCCAATATGTTTTTCATTTTTTCATATTTAGCGCTATCCTTTTGAAACATACTTTCTTTCAATCCCTTATCTATTTGTATCCATTCAGTCGTAACTGAATATTGAATCAAGCCTTCTTGAAAACTAAGAAATTTCAACATAATCCCTGTATTTTTCTCCACAACCATTTCGAATTTCCCTCTTAAATCTTCAGAGGTGCTAACAGGCATCTCTATGTTGATAACTCCTTCAATTTTGTAACAATCTAATCCAAGATATTTCGTTTCTTTATAATTCCAATCTTTATATCGAATTAACAAATCTGCGAATTCTGATTGAATACTATATTTAGCTAGCCCTACATATTCATCATCATATCTCTTTTTCTCATCTGATTTTCTCACTAACCTTTCCGTAGGATTTAATTTTAATAGTTCATTGTTTCTTTCTTTTGGGTTCCATTTTGTCTCTTTATAGGTATACTTCTCATCATCAAACTCTTTTTTCTTGCCCTCGTTATATATAATTGTTCGTTTTTTCGCTAGTTTATCTTCTTTCGAAGAGATACCTCTTTGTTTCTCCGTATCAATCGCATACTTATATGTTGTAGCAATTCTTGATGAGCTAGAATATTCCTCAAATTGTCCTGAAATATTTTTAAAATAATCAATAGAATCTAGCATTTTTTGATGAATCTTTTCTTTATCTGGATAATGTACATTCGATTTTATTTCTTCTTCATTTTCAAAATCAGAAAACGCTTTTTTCTTTACATATTCAAATACTCCACCATTTTGCGCAAAACTTTGTATAGAAAACTCAGACATAGATACCACTGAAAGTATACAAACCGCTGCACTAATTATCATCATATGAATTTTGTAACTCTTCTTTTTTACCTTAAGATTATGTAGCGTACCATTAATCTTTTCATTTAACTCTGGAGGTACTATAACATTTTCATCTTTTATTCTCTTTTTTAATTTCTCATCAAATAATTTTTCATTATCCATCCTTTACACCCCCTATTCCATCTTTAATCGTTTTTGTAGTTGTTCCCTCGCGCGTGACAATCTTGATTTCACTGTTCCTTTCGGTATTTCTAACAGCTTTGCTATACTCACTTGATTCATGTCTTCATAGTAATAAAGCACCGTAACAGCTCTTAATTCTTCATGTAACGACTGAATCGCATTACACAAATCTATATCTTCATACTGATCACACGCACTCATATTGTAATCATTCTCTTCTGTCACAATTACATTTTTATACGCTCTAATAATATTGTTACACTCATTTATTAGTATTCGAATTAACCAAGTTTGAAAAAATTCTTCTTTCTTTAATTTTTTTATATTTTCATAGGCTTTTAAAATTGTTGTCTGTATCGCATCCTCTATATTTGTCTCATCACGTAACATCGCCTTTGCTATTCGATACATCTTCACTTTTTCTGTATGTATAAGCGCTACAAAGGCTTCATGATCACCTTTTTTCGCTAAAGAAACATCCGTTTCTTCTTTTATAATCATTTTATATAAAGGGATTACTTTCACAATCGCTCCTCCTGTTTCATCCTCACTTCATCACTTCCAATTTAACTTTACATGTATTAGACGTATGAACCTAGAAAAAGGTTCACTTTTTTGAATATTTTTGTAATTAAAAAGATAAATATCCTTTATAAGTATGCAATAAACATACTAGTTTAAATTTACAAATAAAAAAAGCCCACTTTCTCAGTGGACTTTCTACTCTATAACGGTAAATCCCTCTTCCTAAATACTACAATCGCTACGATAAAAATACAAAGCGCTACAGCAGTTAAACTTATACTTACCGGCCATATATTATATGATCCTTCAGCAATTTCTTTCGGACGAAACAGCGTGAATAATGATAGGTTTTTCATCCATTCTAACTTATCACTTAACTTCCCTACCATATCTAATACGAAAAATAAGATAGTTAAACTCGCTGAATAACTTAGTGCTTTTCTTTCGTCATTACATATACAAGAAAAGAAAAATGAATAGGCACTAACGACTAAAAATATGAGTCCTCCGACTACATTTATCTTCAAAAATAATTCTTTATTTAAGTTATTATCCTCTAAAAACCATTCAGCACCTACTATACCCGCTACATACGTAACCGCTACAATAATCAGTAGTCCTAATATAAGAATAGCCGCTTGCGTAATTGCGATTCGTACTCTAGATACAGGCGTTGCTAGCAAGTATGCCATTGCTCCTTTATCTACATGACGAGCAATTAAATGTGTCGCAACTGTTACGCAAAAAATTGTTAAAATGATAATAAACAATAGACTATAGTATTCGCCCGCTAGAAAATCCATTACGTTTTGAATCGGACTTTCCATACCAACGATTTTTTTCACACTATCAGGCATGGCACCTATTAATTCATTTAGCCCTTTTGCTGATACCATTGACGGGAATATCCAAATTAATAACCACAGATATAAAGCTGCACCAGACGCATAACTCAAAATACTTTTTTGTGTTTCTTTCAAACTAGCTAAAAATAATTGCTTATTCATGCGTTATCCCTTCTTTCTTATCGTAATAATGCATAAATAAATGTTCTAAATCCATCGCTCTCGTTTGAAGTGCCGTTACATTGTAGTTTGAAAGTGTTTGTAAAACAGTTTGATAGTTTCCTTGTACAATGATAGATGCCTCTCTGCCTTTTACCGCTTCAAATTGCAAATTACACTTTGTAAGAGACTCAATCTCTTCTTGTGATGATACTGTTACATCTATCACCTGTCTTCTCATACTTTGTAAATCGTGAATATTTTCAACCGTTACGAGTCGACCATCTTTAATAATAGCTACTCTGTCACAAGTTCTCTCAATTTCAGTGAAAATATGCGAAGACATAAGAATTGTTTTTCCTCTTTGCTTTTCCTCTAATATTAAATCTATAAACACTTGCTGCATAAGTGGATCAAGTCCAGATGTTGGCTCATCTAAAATTAACACCTCTGGATCGTGCATAAATGCAGCGACTATCCCTACTTTTTGCTTCATTCCTTTAGACATTTTGCGAATCTGTGTTTTCACATCAAATTGCAGACGCTCTATTAGTTCATCTCGTCTTTTTGTATCCTTTAATCCACGCATTCCTTGCATTAATTTTAAAAACTCTAATCCGTTCATTCCTTCAATAAAAGAAATTTCACCCGGTAGATAACCAACTTCCCTTTGAATTTTCGCTGCTTCATTCCAACAATCTAATCCAAAAATTGTCGCTTTACCAGCTGTCGGTTTTATAAATCCCATTAAATTACGAATCGTCGTTGATTTTCCAGCACCATTTGGGCCTAAATAACCAAATACTTCTCCCTTTTTTACATCAAATGTAATATGAAACAAACCTTTTCCATTCGAAAACTGTTTTGTGACATCTTGAACTGAAATCATAATTCCACCTCATTTTTTGAAATATTTAATATGTGATATTTCAAAATTATTGTACTCCTCATCTTCCATATTCGCAACAACTTTTTGAAATATTTATTAGTTCATATTTCAAAATTATTGTTTTCCATTATTTTTTCTTGTATATTTTAAGTGAGGTGATTGCATTGAACGGCTTTGAAAGAGTAAAAGAAAAGAAAAAACGTGCCATTAAAGAAGCAGCATTCGTATTATTTTCAGACCGTGGATTTAATGAAGTGAAAATAGAACATATCGCAAAAGAAGCCAACGTTTCTCAAGTTACAATTTATAATCATTTCGGAAGTAAAGATGCGTTATTTAGGGAGCTTATACAAGAATTTATCATATCTGAATTTCAATATTATAAAGATCTTGCAGAAGAAAAATTACCTTTTCATGATATGATGCAAAAAATGATTGTAAGAAAAATGAATACTGGCGGGTTATTTCAACCTGATATGTTACTGCAAATGATGCAAAGGGACGAAGAACTCCGAAAGTTTATTTATAGTTATCAAAATGAAAAAATCTTGCCCTGGTATTTAGAAATATTAGAACGAGCTCAGCGCAAAAACGAAATTAATCCACACCTTACTAAAGAAATGATGTTACTTTACATTCAAATGTTTACTAAATTAGGTGATGATTTTGGGGCACAACTTCTTGAAGGAAATCGCGAAAAACATATACAAGATATAGTCACTATGTTCTTCTATGGTCTTTCTGTTCCACAAAAATAAAAAAGACACGAATTTCGTGTCTTTTTATTTTATAGAAATGACTCTACCTTTTTCACTGCTTTCAATCGCTAATTGAATCAGTTTAATAACATCTAAACCTTCTTTTGCTGTTACAGGTAGTTTCTCACCATTTAATATACTATCTCGCACACCTTTATAATAATTGTCATAACAACCGACTTCTGTTGGAATACGCTCTAAGTTTTCTTCTGTTTCTAAAGTAGCAAAATTCTCTTCATCGTCTACTCCATAACCGTTATCACCTGGCTTCATTCCATTTTTTAATTGCTCTTCCTGCGAATCCATACCGTACTTCACGATAGAACCTTTCTCTCCATGCACTATAAAATGCGGTCCAGCTTTTTTCACATAACTGCTACTACGTAAAATGACACGTTTAACTCCGTAATGAAGTACTATGTGGAAATAATCATCCACCTCTGCACCTGGTCGTTGTTTTATTACATCTGCACTTATCGCATCTGGTTTCCCGAATATTGATAACGCTTGGTCAATTAAATGCGATCCTAAATCGTATAATATACCGGAGCCTGGTAGATTTTTTTCTCTCCATCGATCACGTACATGTGGACGGAAACGATCAAAATTCGATTCATATGCGTATATATTCCCTACTCTGTTTTCTCCTAACAATTTCTTAATTGTTAAGAAATCATTATCAAAACGACGATTATGATATACGCTTAACATTACATTATGCTGCTCTGCTAATGAAATAAGCTTTTCCCCTTCTTCAATTGAGACAACAAATGGTTTTTCTACAACAACATGCTTACCGTTTAAAATTGCTTCTTTTACATATGGAAAATGAGTTGTATTAGGTGATGTAATAACAACTAAGTCAACATCAGCTCGCTTCACCAATTCATCAATTGTACTAACAACATTAGCATTTGGTAATGTTTCTTTTACTACCTCTTCTTTTGAGGATAATACAGCACGAATATCATATTCTTCTATCGTTTGTAATAGTGGGATATGAAATGTCGTACTAGAAAAACCAAATCCTACAATCCCTACACCTATTTTTTTCATGTTGCCCCTCCATTTGTCCCGCTTTAACAGGCAGTAAGATTCCTAACCAAAAATTCAGCGAAAGCTAAGGAATTAGGTGAGAAATCAACTGCTTGTTAAAGCCCGATTGCTTCAACTAATAATCAGTGTGGATAAAGAAAATCCCCATTGATTAAAGTTTCACTTTATGAGAACGATTTCATTGAGTTATTATAACAAGATTATTATTATTTACATAATAAATTGCCTAGAAAAAAGCATCTTGCTATTATTCATAGCAAGATGCCCCCTTTATTCTGGTCTTTTCTTCGTCCACGTTTCTACTACTTCACCAGTATCATTAACATCTAGCACTAGGCTACCATTACTATACCGGTCTTTATTTCGATACGCTTTCGGATCAATCTCTTCTACAATGTTTTTCTCTGTCTTCATGTAAACTAATTCATCGTCCCGAACAATTTCAATACCGACAATGCGGTACGGATTACGTTTTAATTCTTTGAAAATAACAAGACCTCGTTTCGCCCTCGTTGATTTTTCAATTTCTGATGCTTTTAGACGTTTTACAGCACCGCGCTGTGTTACGAGAATAAGTTGATCTTTGTCACCATTTAACGGTTTACCAGAAGCGACATAGTCATCTTCTTTTAAATTAATTGCTTTCACGCCAGCAGCTCTTACACCGACTGGACTTACTTCATCTTCATGGAAAATAAGTGCATATGCACCGTGTGTAGCAAGAACGATATCACTCGTTCCATCTGTCGCAAATATATCGACAACTTCATCATCTTTTTTCAAGTTTACAGCAACGAATGCCCTTGAATAACGCTGAACTTTATATTGATTTAATTCTGTTTTCTTTATCATACCATTTCTTGTTACAAATACGATAAATCGTTTTTCTTCCTCAAAGTTCTGTACAACCGTTGCCCAAATGATTGTTTCATCCCGGTCGAGTGAAACGATATTAGCAACGTGCTGACCTAAATCTTTCCAACGAATATCTGGCATTTCGTATACTGGCAGATATATATAGTTTCCTTTATTCGTAAATAAGAGGACTGTCTCTGTCGTATTCGTATCGAATCGTTCAAGTAAGATGTCACCCTCTTTCATACCGAAGTCTTTGCCGTTTGAGGCATTGTGTGAGCGCCATCCAGTACGTTTCACATATCCTTCTTTCGTTACAGTAACGATGACATCTTCTTGTGGGATCATAACTTCTACATCGATTTTAATTTCCTCGATTTGATCTTCAATAATCGCGCGTCGATCATCACTATATGTTTTCTTAACTCTCTTTAAATCTGTTTTAATTACTTGAAGTAATCTTTTTTCACTTTGTAAAATTGCCTGTAGCTCAATAATTTTCTTATTAAGCTCATCTGCTTCTTCTTGTAACGCCGTAATGTCTGTATTCGTTAAGCGATATAATTGCAAGGAAACAATTGCTTCTGCCTGTGCTTCTGTAAAGCCAAATTTTGCACTTAAATTATCTTTCGCGTTACGTTTATCTTTTGAAGCTCGAATTGTTTCAATTACTTGGTCTAAAATCGATAATGCTTTCTTTAAACCTTCTACAATATGTTGACGATTTTCTGCTTTTCTTAATTCATATTGCGAACGTCTCGTAATAACCTCTTTTTGATGTCCAATATAAGCATCTAAAATTTTCGGTAATGTCATAAGTGTTGGACGACGATTATTGATCGCTACCATATTAAAGTTATATGGAATTTGCAAATCTGTATTTTTATATAAATAATTTAAAATACCTTCGGCGTTTGCTTCTTTCTTTAATTCAACAACAATTCGTAAACCAGTACGATCTGTCTCATCACGCACTTCAGCAATACCATCTAACTTTTTATCTAGACGTAATTCATCCATTTTCTTTACAAGATTTGCCTTATTCACTTCGTAAGGAATTTCAGTGATTACAATTTGTTGTTTCCCACCGCGCACTGTTTCAACTTCTGCTTTTCCGCGAATAATAATTTTACCTTTACCTGTTTCATACGCCTTTTTAATACCATCAATCCCCTGAATAATACCGCCTGTTGGGAAATCTGGTCCTTTCATAACTGTTAATAAATCATCAACAGTACTATTTGGCTTATCAATACGCATCATTGTAGCATCAATAACTTCTCCAAGATGATGCGGAGGAATTTCTGTTGCATAACCAGCGGAAATCCCTGTAGATCCGTTCACTAATAAATTCGGGAACGCTGCTGGTAATACAACCGGTTCTTCACTCGTATCATCAAAGTTTGACACGAATTCAACTGTTTCTTTATCAAGATCACGTAATAATTCAGATGCGATTGGTGATAAACGAGCTTCCGTATAACGCATCGCTGCCGCTGGGTCCCCATCAACACTACCGTTATTACCATGCATTTCAACTAAAACATTACGTACTTTCCAAGTTTGGCTTAAGCGTACCATTGCTTCATATACAGAGGAATCTCCATGTGGATGATAATTACCGATAACATTACCTACTGTTTTAGCTGATTTACGAAACGCTTTATCATGTACATTACCTTCTACATACATAGAATATAAAATACGTCTTTGTACTGGCTTTAAGCCATCACGTGCATCTGGAAGTGCACGATCTTGAATAATATATTTACTATAACGTGCAAAGCGATCACCTAACACGTCTTCAAGCGGGAGGTCATGAAACTTCTCTGCTTGCATGTTATTCCACCTCCGTCTCCATAATCATTTCATTTTCTAAAATATTTCCTTCTTCTTGCATACCAAACTGTACATTACGTTCAATCCATTTACGGCGCGGTTCTACTTTATCGCCCATTAATGTTGTAACGCGACGCTCTGCTCTTGCTGCATCATCAATTTTCACGCGAATTAATGTACGCGTTTCAGGATTCATTGTTGTTTCCCATAATTGATCCGCATTCATTTCACCAAGTCCTTTATAACGTTGTAACATATAGCCTTTTCCAACTTTTTTCGTTACACCGTCTAATTCCTCATCTGACCAAGCGTATTCAATTACCTCACTCTTACCTTTTCCTTTACTTACTTTGTATAAAGGAGGAAGTGCGATAAACACTTTACCAGCTTCGATAAGTGGCTTCATATATCTGTAGAAGAACGTTAATAACAATACTTGAATATGAGCCCCATCCGTATCGGCATCGGTCATAATTACAACTTTATCGTAGTTAATATCTTCAACATCAAATTCATTTCCTACACCGCCGCCAATCGCATAAATGATTGTATTAATCTCTTCATTTTTAAAGATATCAGCAAGCTTTGCTTTTTCTGTATTAATTACTTTACCACGTAACGGTAATACGGCCTGGAAACGTCGGTCTCGTCCTTGTTTCGCAGAACCACCGGCAGAGTCACCCTCTACTAGGTACAGTTCATTTTTTTGCGGGTTACGTGATTGTGCAGGTGTTAATTTCCCGCTTAACGTACCTTCTGATTTTTTCTTTTTCTTACCACTACGCGCTTCTTCTCTTGCTTTACGGGCTGCTTCACGGGCTTGTGCTGCTTTAATTGCTTTTCTCACAAGAAGTGTAGCTACATCAGGATTTTCTTCTAAAAAGTATGCTAAATGCTCAGATACAATGGCATCAATTGAAGAACGCGCTTCACTTGTACCTAGTTTCCCTTTCGTTTGCCCTTCAAACTGAAGCACTTCTTCTGGTACACGTACCGAAACGATAGCCGCTACACCTTCACGAATATCTGTGCCTTCTAAGTTTTTATCTTTTTCTTTTAATAGTGCTACTTTACGAGCATACTCGTTAAACACACGCGTCATCGCTGTTTTAAATCCAGCTTCGTGTGTTCCACCATCTTTTGTACGTACGTTATTTACAAACGATAAAATGTTTTCTGAGTAGCCATCGTTAAATTGAAATGCTAGTTCTGCTTCAATTCCATTTTGTTCACCAGTGAAATATACAACTGGATGAATGGAATCTTTTTCTTCGTTTAAATATGAAACGAAAGCTTCAATTCCCGTTTCATAATGAAATACATCCTCTAAATCATTTCGCTCATCTTTTATCGAGATTTTCATTCCTTTTAATAAGAATGCAGATTCACGTAATCTCTCACATAATGTTTCATAATTATAATTTGTTGTGCTGAAAATCGTTGTATCTGGTTTGAAATGCATCGTAGTACCAGACTCTTTCGTCTTCCCGATTTTCTCAAGCGTCGTTACAGGAACACCGCCATTTTCAAAGCGTTGTTCGTAAATATTTCCGTCACGCTTAATCGTTACGACTAACCATTCTGATAAGGCATTTACAACCGATGCCCCAACACCGTGCAAACCACCACTCGTTTTGTAACCACCTTGACCAAACTTACCACCGGCATGAAGTACAGTTAAAATAACTTCAGGTGTAGGTTTCCCAAGTTTATGCATTCCCGTAGGCATTCCTCGCCCTTTATCTATAACGCTAATACTATTATCTTTATGTATTACGACTGAAATTTCGTCGCCAAATCCCGCTAACGCTTCGTCAACGGAGTTATCTACTATTTCATATACTAAATGATGCAATCCACGGCTGTCCGTGCTCCCGATATACATACCCGGGCGTTTTCGAACGGCTTCAAGTCCTTCTAACACTTGAATCGCATCTTCATTATATTGGAACTGATGCTTCGCCAAACTCCTTGCCCCTTTCCTAATCCAAAATCAGAACATATGTTTCTATTATAGAATAACGCCTCGACTATAGTTTTGGCAAGTTATCTTATCTCTTTTATATACCATTTTCAATAGAAAAATCCTTGTTTTCTCACAAGGATTCCTCTAGGCTACTATTTCAGAAAAATAATCGTTTGTCAACGAGAAATGGATATGTATTCCAAGATTACACATTCCAAACCTTTATTATGATCCAAATGATCAAGATCCAAAATGGGATTACAAATAACAACCCCCAAAAACAGCCTTTAAAAAATCTCATGATGAACACCTCGTTCATCGGCCCTACTTATCTATAATGAGGGCTGAATCAATCTTTCTACCTTTAAATCTATACTATTTTGTCATCGCATGTTCTACTTTAATACAACGATCCATTATTACAGTATAGTCTTTTTCTTTTAAAAATTTATATGTATCCTCATCTTGTACTCCTAATTGTGCCCAAAAAACATCTGCATCAATCTCTACGAATTCTTTTGCAACATCCATTAAAAACTCTGAGCGACGAAATACATTTACTATGTCAACGTGTTCCTTAATATCCTTTAGTGAAGAAACTGCCTTTTCTCCAAGCACCTCATCTACTGTTGGATTAACTGGAATAATGCGGTATCCAGCATCTTGCATTGCTTTTGAAACCATATACGATGTACGTTCTGGCTTATCTGATAATCCAACAACCGCAATTGTTTTGCTTTTCTTTAACACTTCACCAATTTCCGTACGAGTTGGGTTTTCAATTGTCATAATTAATCCCTCCTATTCCTTTAGTATAGCCGATAAAGAAAGTCTCTTTCAATATGAAAGAGACTTTCTTTTATTTCAATTATTGATTCTTTGTAGCTGAATTATCTGCTAAAGTAGCCGATTTCGTCATTTTTTGACCGTTACGGTAGAATGTAACTTCTACTTTCTCGCCTACTTTTTTCTTTTCATATAAATATTTACGGAATTGAAGCGCATTCTCTACTTTTTGATTATCTAATGCTACTACGATATCATATTGCTCTAAACCAGCTTTTTCAGCCGGTGATATTGGGTAAATTTTACCTAATACAACACCATTAGTTACTTCTTTCGGTACTTTCAATTGATTGACTGCATAAGCTTGCACATCTTCTAATGAAACGACACCTACTCCAAGCGCTGGACGTTTCACTACTCCGTCTTTTTCAAGTGATTCAATAACTGGCTTTGCGATATTAATTGGAATAGCAAATCCAATTCCTTCAACTTCTTGTTGTGCAATTTTACTTGAGTTAATCCCAATTATTTCACCATTTTGGTTAAATAATGCACCACCACTGTTACCAGGGTTAATCGCTGCATCTGTTTGAATAACTTGTGCTTGCCAATCTGGTCGTTTATCGCCATCAATATCAACTGGAATTTCACGTTCTTTACTACTGATTATACCTTCCGTTACACTTCCATCAAAACCTAGTGGGTTACCGATTGCAATTGCTTTTTCACCCGCGCGGATTTTACTTGAGTCACCTAAAGTTGCAACTTTATTCACATTAGCCCCGTCAATTTCAACAACAGCTAAGTCTAACCAAGGATCTTTCCCTACTAACTTTGCATCTACCTTTTTACCATCACTTAGTTTTACAGCAAGTTTATTTGCACCATCTACTACGTGGTTGTTTGTTACGATATATGCTTTATTCCCTGCTTTTTTATAAATAACACCTGATCCTGAACCAGCTTGTTGTTCTTGACCTGTCGGTTGCATTGCAAATGGATCAACACTTTGTTGCATATTAATAACACCTACAACAACATCTTTCGCCCCTTCAATCATACCAGGTAAATCAGTTTCATTTTTCGCTTTATTTACAACAGGAACTACAGTACCTTCTACTTTTGAATCCGAACTAAATGATGATACTGGCGCTCCATTATTTTGAGCCCATGGCATATATGGTGCTGCAAAACTAATCGAAACCGCTCCGACTACAGCCCCCACTAAACCTGTGAAGAAATAGCCTTTTTTACTACCTGATTTTCTCACTTCTCTCGTTTCACTATGCTCTTCATTTAAATTTGGTCCGTCGTAATATCCCATGTTTTATTTCCCCTCTCTGGTGAATTCGTATTTTCAGTATAGTCACGTTTTGTGTCCTTCTTGTGAACTCATCGTGAAATCTAATTAAAAAAATACTCCTATCTAACATTGTAGACAAAAAAAGTATTTTTTGTACATTCTACCTTCAAAAGAGAGTATAAAATCGCCATTTCCCTAGGCTAAATTACACAAATCGTTCTAGATTATTCTTCAAATTTATAACCAACTCGAATAACAGTACCGATATGCTTTGCTTTATCTCCTAGCTTATTTCGAAGTTTTTTAATATGGGTATCAACCGTTCTGTCATCACCGTAATAGTCATATCCCCATAACTGATCTAATAAATGTTGACGTGATAACACGATTCCTTTGTTCTCCATTAAATACACAAGAAGTTCAAATTCTTTATGTGTCAATATAATTTCTTCTCCATCTACTAAAACAGTTCTAGATAGACGATTTACTTCTATTCCAGCTAAAGACATAGCATTTTCTTCCGCTACTCCTACCGCACCATCCGCACGTTTCAATAACGTCTTTGCGCGAGCTACTAATACTTTCGGGCTAAATGGTTTCGTTACATACTCGTCTGCACCTAATTCGAAACCTAGCAATGTATCATCCTCATCCGAACGTGCTGTCAACATAATAATTGGTACTGCTGATTCTTTTCTAATTCTTCTACAAACAGACCATCCATCTATTTCCGGTAACATAATATCTAACATAATTAAATCAATTTCATGCTCTGCAAATAACTCTAACGCTTTTTTTCCATCTTCTGCTTCGATTACTTCAAAGCCTTCATTACGAAAATAATCACTAACAATTTCACGTAATCTTCTTTCATCTTCAACAAGCAATACTGTTTTATTCATATAATCTATCCCGCCTTTTTACTCTTTCAATCGAATAATACGTTGATTGGAGCTTCCGCGAAATGGAAGTGTTAAATCTTTTTTCTCAATTTCAAACCTTCCATCGACTAAAACATCCCCATAATGTAACAACTCTATCATATCATTATTTTGAGAACTCTGTATCTCTTCTAACGTATAACCTGTATACATCCATAGGTTTTTTTTCAAATCTTTCACGATTTTTGCTACCTTTTTCACTTCAGCAGCTTGAAAAAATGGATCTCCACCTGAAAATGTTACATCAGTTAATGGATTACTTGCAATCTCTTTCACAATTTCTTCTACTGTCATTTCCGTTCCATTGCAAATATTCCACGATTTCGGATTATGGCAACCAACGCAACGATGCGGACAGCCCGCAAAAAACACGACTGTCCGCAATCCTTCTCCATCTACTACACTATCATGAATAATATTCATCACTTTCATTTATGTTTCACCCGATCTATCTCTTCACTACGTTTCGCACTATTCCACTTCGACATATCTCCTACAAGATAGCCTGTTATACGGCGAATTCTTTCTATATTAGCCTCATCTTTATTCCCGCAACTTGGACATTCATTCCCAATAACCCCGTGATAACTACAGCACTTACAACGGTCAACAGGATGATTAATTGAACCGTATCCAACGCCATGTTCTGCCATGGCTTGTACAATTTGTTTTAATGCCTTTTTGTTATGCATTGCTGCTCCATCTAGTTCAATATAAGTAATGTGTCCTCCATTACAGAGAGCATGGAACGGGCCTTCTAAACGGATTTTATTTATCGCTTGAATGTTATAATAAACTGGAATATGGAATGAATTCGTATAGTAATTATGGTTCGTTATACCGTTAATTCCACCAAATTCTTCTCTATCTTTTTTCACAAACTTTCCTGATAATCCTTCTGCTGGAGTTGCAATTACTGAGAAATTCAGTTGATGTTCTTCTGTCGCTTTATCCATTCTATCTCTCATAAAGGAAATAATTTCATACCCAAGTTTCCATGATTCTCCATCTTCCCCATGATGCTTTCCTGTTAAAGCTACTAAACATTCCGCAAGACCGATAAAACCAATACTTAACGTCCCTTGTTTTAAAATCGAGGCTACGAAGTCTTCAGGCTGCAACGTTTCTCCACCACGCCATACACCTTGTGAATATAAAAACTGAAAATCTCTTGCTCGCTTCGTACATTGATACGCATATCTTTCTAATAGCTGCTTAATTCCTAAATCTAAATAATAGTTTAGCGCTTCAAAAAACGCTTCTTTTGAACCACTAATTAACGCTAATTTCACTAAATTAATAGACGTAAATGATAAATTCCCTCTACCAATCGCTGTTTCTTCTCCATGTATATTAGACATAACACGGGTACGACATCCCATGTAACATACTTCACTTTCCGGTCTTCCATCATAATGCACTGCATTAAACGGAGCATCTAAAAATGAAAAGTTAGGGAACAATCGTTCAGCCGTTGTCTCTAATGCTAATTCAAATAAATCGTAGTTCGGATCACTTTCTTCAAAATTCACACCTTTTTTCATCTTGAAAATTTGAATCGGAAAAATCGGTGTCTCTCCTTTACCAAGTCCAGCTTGTGTCGCTTTTAAAAGTTGTTTAATTAACATTCTTCCTTCTTTTGATGTATCTGTTCCATAATTAATAGAAATAAACGGTACTTGTCCTCCGCCCCTACTATGCATACTATTCGAATTATGAACGAAAGCCTCACACGCTTGATACGTATCATTTTCCGTTTCTTTCCATGCGAATTCTTCTATTTGTTCTTTCGTAAGCGGATATGATTGTAATCGTTTTTTATGTCTCTCAATTGTTTTTCGTACATAAGGTGCTAAATCAATATCAAAGAGTGCAAACGATTGACCACCATGCTGCATATTTTGATTCGCTTGAAAAATAATAGACGAAAGAGCCAATGCACTTTTAATGTCTTGCGGTTGTCTCATATGTCCATGTCCAGTATGAAAACCGTTAGCAAGCATTTGCGCTAACGGAATTTGTGAACAAGTCGTCGTTCCTGTCGCATAAAAATCTAAATCATGTGGATATAATATATTTTCATTTATCGCTTTTTTCACTTGATCTGACAATAAATTCTCAACAGCATAATATTTTGCACTCTCAGATGCAAATGTTCCCATTACGCCCATTGGAGAGCGGCCGTCTACATTTGCATTTTCTTGCATTAAATCTTGTTCATTGCCGTGGACTATTGTCTCGAACACTTTCATTAATTCTTCTTCTCCACGTGTATTATTTTGTAACATTTATAACCCTCCACCAATATGTTGTTATCTTTTGATTAAAATGTTACTACATATAGTCTTACTGTTTCTGTGAGAAATGTAACATTACTGTGAAATTTTTTTCACGAAATAATGAATTTTTCATTTACAAAAAAGAAATGTGCTCTTTACAAATGTATGGTACAATATACGGGAAAAACTCTTTTTACCCTTTATCAACACATTTGAATAAAGGAGACTGAACTTATGGTTACTACATATCTTTTATTTATCGTTGCCTACTTACTTGGCTCGATTCCATTTGCACTAGTTGTTGGAAAAATCGGCTACGGAATCGATATTCGTGAGCACGGGAGCGGTAATCTAGGCGGAACAAACACATTCCGCACATTAGGGAAAAAAGCAGGTTTTACCGTTACAATTGCTGACATTTTAAAAGGGACATTAGCAACAAGTCTACCAATGATTTTCGGATTAGATATTCATCCACTATGGTTCGGGTTAGCGGCTGTTCTTGGACATGTCTATCCAATCTTCGCGAAATTCCGCGGTGGTAAAGCAGTTGCAACTTCTGCTGGGGTGCTATTATGCTATTCACCAGTTGTTTTTGCAATATTGGCTGTTGTATTTTTCACCCTTTTATTTACAACAAGATACGTATCACTTTCTTCTATGGTAACAGCAGTTGTTGCTGTTATTGCATCCATTGTTAGCGGGGATAAAATCTTCATTATTGCGATGTGTTTATTAGCAGGTATGGTTATTTATAAACACCGTGCAAATATCGGACGAATTATAAATAAAACTGAACCAAAAGCAAACTTTTCAAAAAAGCAAAAATAAGATCGTAACCCAAATAACGCAAAAAGAAAACGTGAAGCATATTAATAGCGTCTTTTTGCGTTATTTTTTATACTAAAGAAAAAGCAACATAATTTGGAGGAACTATACATGAATCTTTCCGTAACAAAAGAAGCAGCACAATGGTATAAAAATGAATTAAACTTACAATCAAATGAAACACTACGCTTTTTCGTACAATACGGTGGTTGCAGTACTGTGCAAAAAGGACTTTCTTTAGGGATTCGTAAAGATGATCCTGCACATCCTGCTGTTCAAATTCAAGAAGAAGGTATTAACTTCTTTATTGAAGGCGATGATGAATGGTTCTTCGATGGACATAATTTATCTGTTACACTTAACGAAGGTGACGACTTCCCACAATTTAATTATGAAAAATAAAAAAACGTGGCTTCTGCCACGCTTTTTTATTTTTTCTTAATTTCCTCATATTTCGTATACCACTCAGGATATAACTTTTTAAATGATACAGGGCGGAACCCTTCTTTTTTCGCACAAATATTCGTCGTACTTGCAGTAATACAAAGTTCACCATCACCATTATATATTTCATATCCATATACAACGCGAAGTGGGCTCACAGTATCTACCCATGTTTTTACGATTGCTTTTTCTCCGTAACGCATCGCTTTACGGTATGAAATTTGTAAATCTAACACAGGAGAAATAATTCCTTCTTTCTCCATTTCAACATATGAAAAACCTAAATCTTGTATAAGTTTCGTGCGACCTAACTCAAGCCACACTAAGTAGTTTGAATGGTAAACAACACCCATTTGATCTGTTTCCGCATAACGGATTTCAACTTCATGTTCTGCTACAAACATATGTATATTCGCCTTCTTTCACTTCTGCTACCTTGCATACATTTAATCATAATACAGTGACATCAAAAATAAAATAAAAATAGTGAATCTTTTCCCGAAAGGAGCAAGCATATGATTCAAATTGTAACGGTTCGTAGCGGTGATAGCGTATATAGCTTGGCATCAAAATATGGATCAACACCTGACGAAATAGTAAAAGACAATGGACTAAATCCCGCTGAAACGCTCGTTGTTGGTCAGGCACTTATCGTTAATACGAAAGGAAATAATTATTATGTACAGCCTGGTGACAGCCTCTATCGGATTTCTCAAACATATAATGTCCCCCTCGCTAGTTTAGCTAAAGTTAATAATTTATCTTTAAAATCTATTCTCCATGTCGGACAACAATTATATGTACCAAAAGGCACAAAACGATCTGTAGAATCCATCGCTTATTTACAACCTTCCACTATACCGATTAAAGAAAGTTTAGTTAATGCTACACGTGCCATCAATCCATTTTTAACATATTTAGCTTATTTTAGTTTTGAGGCAAAAAGAGATGGCACATTAAAAGAACCTACTGAAACAGCTAAAATTGCTAATATTGCAACGCAAGGGCAAACAATCCCTATGCTCGTTATTACAAATATTGAAAATGGTAATTTCAGTGCCGATCTAACATCGGTTATTTTACGCGACGCAACGATTCAAAACAAATTTATTACTAACATTTTGCAAACAGCTGAAAAATATGGCATGCGAGACATTCATTTCGATTTCGAGAGTGTAGCACCCGAAGACCGCGAGGCGTATAATCGCTTTTTACGAAATGTAAAAATTCGCTTACCTAGCGGGTACACATTAAGCACAACTCTCGTACCGAAAACAAGTTCAAATCAAAAGGGAAAGTTTTTCGAAGCCCATGATTATAAAGCGCAAGGGCAAATTGTTGATTTCGTCGTCATTATGACATATGACTGGGGTTGGCAGGGCGGGCCACCAATGGCAATCTCTCCTATCGGTCCTGTAAAAGAAGTACTTCAATACGCAAAATCTCAAATGCCTCCCCAAAAAATTATGATGGGGCAAAACTTATACGGATTCGATTGGAAACTTCCGTTCAAACAAGGGAATCCACCAGCAAAAGCAGTTAGCTCTGTCGCAGCTGTTGCACTTGCTCGTAAATATAATGTTCCTATCCGCTATGATTTCACAGCTCAAGCTCCACATTTTAATTACTTTGACGAAAATGGCGTACAACATGAAGTTTGGTTTGAAGATGCGAGGTCTATTCAAAGTAAATTCAATTTAATGAAAGAGCAGGGCATTGGCGGTATTAGTTATTGGAAGATTGGCTTGCCATTTCCACAAAATTGGCGTTTACTTGTTGAAAACTTTACGATTACGAAAAAGGGCTGACAAAAGTCAGCCCTTTTTGTACATTTTGTTAAGATTCATCTTTGATTTCACTTTTTAATGAGTCAATACTTTCTAAACGTCTTTGATTTTTTGCTTCAATAGCAGCACGATCTTTTTCATTAGAAAGTTCCGCTGTTTCTTTTGCTTCATTAAAGTTATCAACTGTATTTTGCACCATTTCTTGTAACTTTTCAGCGTTGTCACTTCGATTATCTGGATTTGGCATGTACTTCCCTCCTAATATTGTATATACACACCATCTTAAATTACCTATCTTTCCTCAAATTTATACATAAAAAAGGAGAATGTAATATTCTCCTTTTCTTTAACCATTATCAACAATCGGTTGTTTACCTGTTTGATCTTGCATTTGCTTTCCTTTATTTCCACCAGCTTTTTTTGATTGTGTTCCAATATGATTCGGTGCAAAGTCTTTTGAATTTTTTTTCGGATTACCCATTACTATCGCCTCCTTAACACTAGTATCGTACTAGTGTTAAGAATTATTCAGCTTGCTTAAAAAGTTTCATTTCATAACGTTTTTCAATGCGCTCTTCAATGCGATCAATTGCCTCACGATCGCTTAATAATTGTTGTTTATTTTCATTTACAAGTTCTTCAAACGATTTACGGCGACTTCTTCTCATGTTGTTCACCCTCTCTCCTTCGCTTTCTTATTACATAGTATGAGCAAACAAAAAACTCTTTAATCAGATTTGCAAGAAAATTTTATGTTTTAGTACTCCTAAAAAAACTCCGTGTACAATATATTGCACACGGAGTTTTTTATACCATAATATTTAAATACTCTTTCAACTTTTCATCTGCATTCATTTCATTTTCTTTATAATCATGAAGCGCCTGTAATACAAAATCATACTGCTCTAAAATATAACTTTCTAATTTCATAACATCCTCTAAGCTATTAAGCATAATTCTCGTATTACCAACTTCACTTTTTAACGCCGGTTCACATTTTAAACTTGTACATATTTCTTTCACATCTTCTTCTAATATCTCTGTTAATACATATTTCTTTCGCCCTTTTACCTTTAATCTCATAACTGGATAAAAAGCTTTTATATCTAAATAACTTCCTACGTTCATACAACGTAGCCATTCTACATTACGTTTATTACATGCAAGTATTTCTTTGACCGCTTCATATACCGCAGTTTCATCAAGCATAGCCTTATTTACTTTTCGTTTCCCTTCTTCTTCAATAGCTGCACACTTTTGATAAACAGCAGCACACGTAATGCAATCGTCAAATGCATTATGAGAGCTTAAACGAATTCCCAGCATTCGTTTTAACGTTTCAAGTTTATGATTAGGCGCATGCTTCATGTATTTCTTTGCTAAAAATACAGTATCAATTACTTTATTTTTAGGTTCAGGCAACCCAAGCATATTTACATTACTTTTCAAAAAGCGCATATCAAAAGAAGCATTATGGGCCACAATAACATTTGTATGTAAAAATGCTAAAAATAAAGGTAACACTTCTTCAATCGTCGGTGCATCTGAAACGCGATAATTAGTAATACCTGTTAAACTCGTTATTCGGTCCGGAATTGGCCGCTCTGGATTCACGTATGAAACAAATTGATCTACTAATTCATGATTACGATATTTCACTGCTGCAACTTGAATAATTTTATCATTATAAGGGTTAAATCCTGTTGTTTCAAAATCAATTACAACATAATCTAACGGTAAGGATACATTCCCCACTCCATACACTCCTTTATCTCTAAACGTTTATATTTCTTACATCATATCATGAAGTTATTACTACTTGAAAAAGAAAAGGCAGAAATGGGAACTCTCCACCTCTACCTTTTCACCATTATTTTAATTTAGCAACTCTTTTCTCCATCTCTTTTTGCGTCATCGGCCCAATAAACTTATCTTGAATGACACCTTTTGTATCTATAAAATACGAAGTTGGAATCGTAATTACTTTATACGCTGTTGTCACATCAATGTTCTTGTCCAATAAAATAGGAAAAGTAATTCCTTTTTCTTTAGCAAAATTGCTTACCTTTTCTACTCCCCCACCTTTTTCTGAAGGCGTATAATTTATTGCTAAAATTTCTACGTTCTCTTTATGTTCTTTATAGAAAGCTTCCATATCCGGCATTTCTTGCTGACATGGTCCACACCACGTTGCCCAAAAGTTTACAATCACTTTCTTTCCTTTTAAATCTGATAACTTTACATTCGTTCCATCTAAATTCGTTAATGTAAAGTCTGGTGCACTCTTCCCTATTTCAATACCATTACTTGCAATCATCTCTTTCATAGCAGCTTCACTTTTTTCTTGCTTCACTTTTACCGCCTGCTCTTTATGACCAAACTGTTCATAAGCTGCATATCCCGCTAAACAAAGTAACACTACAATAATCGTAAGCTTCCGCCACATTTTATATCACCCTAACGTATTATCTTCTTTTAACACATTCATCAAAATACTATATACCTTATTTTAGCTTATACGGACAAGCTTGGAAATATTCACAATCGAAATAATTAGAATATTCTTATTAAAAGTGCAATTTTATCATATAATTAGAAAAGCAGATGAAGTGTTGCTTATCTAATTATGGACCCATTCACCTTTTTCCTCTCATAGTTATAAACCTACAACAAAAGGGGATTGTTTATGAATTCATTCGAAAAAACAACATTATATATTCTTAGTTTTCTTTTATACCCAGTCGGTATTATTACATGGATCATTTCACTCTTTAGTAAAGATCTTGAAAAAAAGAAAATAGGACGTATTTGTCTCTACGTCTCTCTAGTCTCATTCGTCCTTTTCTTAATTCTTGGAATTGCCACTTTCCTTATGACTGCTACTTTTAACGTTGATCTAAATCACTCCGAATCTATCGAGTATCAACTAAATGACACTGAATAAAGATTAG
The DNA here is from genome assembly GCF_003946765.1 of Bacillus sp. 2D03. Lineage (NCBI taxonomy): Bacteria > Bacillati > Bacillota > Bacilli > Caryophanales > Bacillaceae > Bacillus > Bacillus sp. 2D03. The sequence goes on from NZ_RPSJ01000010.1 coordinate 159,420, forward strand.
AGCATTGCTCTTATCTTTATTCACATCTCTTAAAAAATGAATGACTATGTATTAATTTTTCTGGACCCTCACATGCAACAATATTTCCTTCTTTCATTATGACAATACGATCTGCTAGTACCACCCTCTCTACATCATGTGTTGCCACAATTCTCGTTACATCTCTTCCTATCCCTTCAATCATATTCCAAACCAGTTCTTGATTGCCCGGATCTAACCCAGCCGTCGGTTCATCTAAAATAATAAGAGTTGGATTTGATACAATCGCGCGCAATAATGCAAGACGTTTTCTTTCGCCTCCCGAAAACTCTTCACCGCTTTTATGTAGCACAGTTTGACTCCCTTCAGGTAACCCTCTAATAATCGGCGTTACATTTATAAGTTCACTATTTTTTTCTAACTGATTTTCTAAACCCTCTTCCCCGAAATACATATTCTCTGTTACCGTCGTTCGGAAAAAACGTGGTTCTTGCCACACTGTAGTCATACGAGCTTCATTACCATAATAAGCAATGCTACCGTTAGATGGTTTATACAAGCCCGTTATTAACTTTAAAAGCGTTGTTTTTCCTGCACCGCTTTCTCCCACAATCATAACGAGTTCACCAGGACGAATTTGCAAATTAATATTATGAATTCTGCATTTCTCTTCGTCATTCTCCTGAAATGAAACATTTGTTATCCTGATCCCCATCGCTCTTTCTACATTGCTATCTACTGCTCGTTTATTTAAAAAGCAAAAAGCTCTATTTGCCGAAGCGACTGCAACTTGTGTCATTATTAATAAATCGCCCACATAACGGACAGGGAAAAAGAGCATCTCAATTGTCGCTAACACTGCAATGAGTGAACCAACTTCTATTTCTCCCCTCATTATTTTTTGTGCACCTATAATGAGAACAACAATATATGCTCCTGTTTCAATCACCGTTCCAACTACTCCAATGCAATGTTGCATCATCGTCTTCTTTACTTCTGATTTATACGATTGTGCCGTTACTCTTTTAAATAAGCGAATTGCCCATTTTTCTTTTTGTAAACTCCGCAAATCTTGTATCCCCTTTACAAACTGTGACACCATCTCTACAACACTTGAGTGATTTTTTTGAGAAACGCTTGCAATATCTCTTACCTTTTCTCCCATCAGTATTGGAACAATTGTACTTAAAAATAAAAACGGAGTTACCCACAATATAAACTGTATATCTATATGTTGTAGTGCTATGAAAGCTCCAATAAATTGGGCAATAGCGTGTATATATTCTATTAATATAGAGCCATATAATCTGACCCAGTTCGGAATATCAGACACGACCAAAGTTTCTAACTCTCCTTGTTTGATTTTCTCACTCTCTTCAAACGGTAATAGGAAAAATTGGCGCAATACATCTATACGCTTCTCTCGTAATATTCGCTGACTCGCTTTTGAGCTTACATAATCAAATGAAAGATTGTTCACCCACATCAACAAACGGCTAGCTGTAAACAAAGTAATGTAAAGATACGCTCCTTTCAGCTCTCGTTGAATCAGGTTATCTACAATTAGTCCCATGAATAGTGGACGGGAGAGATTTAAAATAGCTGCAAAAAGCCCACTGCATACAGCTGCTATTACTAATATTTTTTCTTTCTGTAACGGTAACAAAATTCTTTTATATTCTTTCATGACGTTTCCTCCATTGTTTATAGTAAAAAGAAAGGGATGAAACCAAATGGTTTCATCCCTTTCCATAAAATAAGGAAGCTAACAATTGTTAGCTTCCTTATCATTCATTTCAATTATTTAGTTCGACACTTTAGACTCTTCAATTTTCTCACGAAGAACCATTTGCAGAATACCACCGTGACGGTAGTAGTCAATTTCAACTTCACTATCGAAACGAGCTACTACTTCAAATTGTTTTTCGTTGCCATCTAGATCAGTTGCAACTACTTTTACAAGATCGCGTGGTCTAACTGTTTTGTCAATTTGAATTTCAAATGACTCGTTACCAACAAGACCTAACGTTTCAGCGCTTTCGCCATCTTTAAATTGAAGTGGTAACACACCCATTAACACTAAGTTACTGCGGTGAATACGCTCGAAGCTTTCTGCGATTACTGCTTTAATACCTAATAAATTTGTACCTTTTGCAGCCCAGTCACGAGAACTTCCCATACCGTAATCTTTACCAGCAACAACTAAAAGGCCTGTGCCATCTTCTTTATATTTCATAGCAGCATCATAGATAGATGTTACTTCACCAGTTGGCCAATATGTTGTATATCCGCCTTCTGTTCCTGGTGCGATTTGGTTTTTAATACGGATGTTCGCGAATGTACCACGCATCATAACTTCATGGTTACCACGACGAGAACCGTAAGAGTTGAAGTCAACTGGTTGTACGCCGTTTTCTAATAAGTAGCGTCCAGCTGGTGTGTGCTTACCGATTGAACCTGCTGGTGAAATGTGGTCTGTCGTTACAGAGTCACCAAATTTACCAACTACGCGTAAGCCTGATAACGTTTCAACTTCACCTGGCTCTTTAGATAATCCTTCAAAGAATGGTGGGTTTTGAATGTATGTTGAATCATTATCCCAAGTATATAAAGCTTCATTTGAAGTTTGGATTTCATTCCAACGCTCATTGCTATTAAATACTTGTGCATATTCTTTCTTGAACAGTTCAGATGTAACAACGCTTTGAACTACATCTTCAATTTCTTTAGCTGATGGCCAAATATCGTTGAAGTAAACAGCATTGCCATTTGCATCTTTACCAATTTCATCATTTTTCAGGTCAATATCAACAGTACCTGCAAGTGCATATGCCACAACAAGTGGTGGTGATGCTAAGTAGTTCGCTTTTACAAGCGGGTGAATACGACCTTCAAAGTTACGGTTACCAGATAAAACAGATGTTACTAGTAAATCGTTTGCTGCGATTGCTTCTTCTAATTCTGGCGCTAATGGGCCAGAGTTACCGATACAAGTCGTACAGCCGTAACCAACTGTTTGGAAACCTAATTGATCTAAATATGTTGTTAAGCCTGATTTATCTAAGTACTCAGTAACAACTTTAGATCCTGGTGCTAATGATGTTTTTACGTACTCAGGTACTTTAAGTCCTTTTTCAATTGCTTTCTTCGCAACTAAACCTGCCCCAATTAATACGTATGGGTTTGATGTATTTGTACAACTTGTAATTGCAGCAATTGCAATTGCACCTGTTTTCATCGTTACTTCTTTATCTTCTAATGTAACCTTCACTTCTTTATCGAACTCTTGCTCATTAAATCCAAGTCCTTGTGTTCCAACTGGTGCTACAACAGCTTTGTGGAACGCATCTTTCATATCTGAAAGTGGAATTAAATCTTGTGGGCGTTTCGGTCCAGAAAGGTTAGATTCAATTGTATTTAAATCAATTTCAACAAGATCAGTGTAAATTGGATCTTTGCTGTCTGCTGTATAGAATAAACCGTTCGCTTTACAGTATTCTTCAACAACGCGAATTTGCTCTTCATCTCTACCTGTTAAACGTAAGTATTCTAATGAAATATCGTCGATTGGGAAGAATCCACAAGTTGCGCCGTATTCTGGTGCCATGTTTGAAATTGTTGCACGGTCAGCTAAAGGCATACTCTTTAGTCCGTTACCGAAGAACTCAACGAATTTACCAACTACACCTTTTTGACGTAATACTTGCGTTACTTTTAATGCAACGTCAGTTGCTGTAGTACCACTTGGAAGTGTACCGGTTAATTTCACACCGATTACTTCAGGTACTGGGAAGTATGAAGGCTGTCCAAGCATCCCTGCTTCTGCTTCAATACCACCAACGCCCCATCCAAGAACACCGATACCATTAATCATTGTTGTATGTGAGTCTGTTCCAACTAATGAATCTGGGTATGCAACTAAGTCACCTTCAGCATTTTTCACAGCATGAACAACTGGTGCTAAATATTCAAGGTTTACTTGGTGTACAATACCTGTAGCTGGTGGAACTGCACGATAGTTATCAAATGATTTTTGTGCCCAGCTTAAAAATTTATAACGTTCTTCATTACGTTTAAACTCTAAGTCCATGTTGAATGCAAGCGCGTCTGCCGTACCCGCTCTATCAACCTGTACAGAGTGATCAATTACAAGATCTACAGTAATTTCCGGATTAATTTTATCAGGATCCCCACCCATGTCTGCCATTGCTTTACGAAGCGAAGCCAAATCAACAACAGCTGGAACACCAGTGAAATCTTGTAAAATTACACGAGATGGTTTAAATGGAACATCGATATCTTGCACATCTTTCGTTCCCCATTTCGCTAAATTTGTAACATGCTCTTCTGTGATTACACGTCCGTCTACTTGACGAAGTACTGATTCAAGTAAAACTTTCACGGAATATGGTAATTGAGATACGTTGCCAACCCCTGCGTTTTCAAGCGCTTTCAAATCATAATAATGATACGTTTTTCCATCTACTTCAAAAGTTGCGCGTGATTGAAATGGATTATGTTTGACCATTATGTTTCCCCCCTGTTAAACGTGACTAAGTTGTCTGAATATAAAATGTAGACAAACTTTTCAATACCTTACGATAATATCTTATTACAACTTTCTAAATAAGTAAATAATAAGAAACTTATAGATTATCATAAGTTTTCTTTATGTTTCTAAATTTGAATAGTGTTCATGTTCCTTATGAATACTATTACCATAAAGTAAAGTGCTCTATTAGCGCTTTCTTTACAGTTCATACATACTATGAACTGCTCATCATGCAACTTATAAAAAAAAGTTATAGAGGTGAAATAAAATGGGTAAAAGAAAAGCAAATCATACTATTTCAGGAATGAATGCGGCATCTGCACAAGGACAAGGCGCTGGTTATAACGAAGAGTTTGCAAATGAAAACTTAACTGCTGCAGAACGACAAAATAATAAGAAACGCAAAAAGAATCAGTAACGAAAAATCCCAAAAGGTTCATTTTCCTTTTGGGATTTTTTCTAATGTTTATAACGTAGTAATTCCGAAACCGTTACAAATCGATATCCTTGTTTTTTTAGCTCAGGTAAAATTTTTGCTAGCGCTGCTACTGTTTGACTACGATCATTTCCTCCATCATGTAACAATACGATATCGCCACTTTTAGCATTTTTTACTACATGATTTACGATAGATTCAACCCCTGGATTTGCCCAATCACGCGGGTCTTGATGCCACGACCATAGAACGGTTTGATAACCAGCTTCTTTCGCTGTTTTAAATACAGCATCGTTAATATATCCGCCAGGAGGACGGAATAGCAAAGGTTCTTTCACCCATTTTTCGAAAAATTTCTTTCCATCTAAAATATCATTTTCTAATTTTTCATCTGATGAATTACTCGCATACAAATGATTCATCGTATGATTTCCAATTTCATGTCCCTCTTTTAACACCTGTTTCACTAAATATGGATTGCGCTGCACTCGAAATCCAATCATAAAAAATGTTGCTTCTGCTTTATATTGACGTAATAAATGTAAAACTTGCGGTGTATAAGTTGGATCTGGGCCATCATCAAATGTAATGGCAATAATCTTTTCATTATTAGGTACTTCCCACGTTACATAGCCAGTTGGTTCTAGCTCTTTTCTGAGCAACATTTTCGCTTCCACTTTTTCAACTTGAAATATATGTACTGCGCATAATAAAGAAAAAACGAATAGAAAAATTTTCTGTTTTCGCATAATGTTCATTAAAGTAAGAGGTTGTCAAATACACAACAACCTCATTTACTTTTCTAATTGATCTACATGTTGCATAATATTTTGGAGATTATTTTCGTATTGCTCAAGTTGTGGGCGTTGTGTTTCAGAAGCTACTTCTAACGCATTTTGAATCTGTTCATACGCCTCCTGAACCTCTTGGCGTAACTCTTTTAAATCATGACCGTAGTTTGGATCATTTTTCACAATGTTGTTATATGCATGTTCTGCTTGTGTAACTCCTTGCTGCGCTGCTTGAAAAGCTTGCTGTTTATCTTTATGATATGGCATTATATAATCCCCTTTCCATAATAGTTAGTCCCAATTATCTTTACCTTTTTTTCTAAAAACATTCTCGTATAAATTTGCAAACTTCTCTCATTCTAAAGAGAAAGAGGAGGTGTCACATACAATGAGCAAAAACAATCGTGAAGCAAAAGAAAAAAAGGGACAACCTGAACCATTAAGCGGATCTCATAAAGTAAAAAACCGTAACCATTCACGCCAAAAACATCATGCACATCATGATATGTAAAACAAAAGGTTCACAATAGCTGCCTTTACCACATACAATGTTTATATTTTTCCATTTATTCTTCACCCCTACTTCATTCATGCATAACATAGTATGAATTGAGATTTTACGGAGGGTGTCTTACATGGGCAAGAAAAAGAAGGATTGTCTTTTTCATGTTGATGGTTTCGAAGAATGGATGGATCAGTTTTGTTCTGACTCTTGTAGTAACTTTAGTTTCCCAAATCAAATTCATATTGACCTTTGCGAAACTGAACAAGAATACATTTTGGAAACAGATGTACCAAATGCCAATGAACAAAATGTAGTCATTAAAAAGATGGAGACAGGCCTAAACATTTGCATACTTCATAAAAACATTTCTTTGCAGCGAACTATTCCTTTACCCGCTAATGTTATTTATAAGAAGATGCTAGCCTGCTTAGAGAATGGTTTTTTGGCCATTCATATTTCCAAAAATGAAGTTGCTGATAAACATGAAAAGAAAGTTCTTTTTTCAAATTAAGAGTTAATATAATACAAACATAAGCCCCAGTTGGTTACTGGGGCTTATGTTATTTCGCATGCATCTCTATATTAGAATTTCTATCATATCTTTTTTTCGATAAACCTTTTGTAACTAAAAGCACAGGAAATGCCACAGTTGAAAATATAGCTAGTGCTGAAAATACTGCAAACCCATTTTGGTACCCGTAGTAATCGAGAAGTACTCCTCCAAACCACGGACCTATTACTGCTCCAATTCCCGAAAAACCCATCGCACCGAAGTATGTTCCTTTTAGATGCGCAACAGCAATATCATCAATAAATACATCCGTCATTGAAAACATTAAGACTTCTCCAATTGTAAAAATAATTGTACAAACGGCAGCACCTAGCAGAGATTCTACTACTCCAAATCCAAATAATCCTCCGCTCACAAATAAAGTTCCCACCATAATGGATACTAACGGTGTATACTTTTTACAAATTTGAATAACAGGGTATTGAATTACGACTACAACAATCGCATTTAAAGCTAGCATATATGAAAATAATTTCACTCCATCCTGAAATATATGTGCATTTGCAAAATATTGAGATACTGTTGTCGTTAAATGAGAAAAACCACAATTACTCAAAATAATACCAACTAGTGCAACTAAAAATACGACATCCTTTCGCAAAATACGAATTGCCTTTAACATTGTGACAGGCTTTTCTGTATTTACTTTCTTTTTTTCAATCGGATACTTCTTAAATTGGAACGCTAATATAGCTGTATATAAAATGTATACTCCAGCTGCTACTAAAAATGGAATTGTTGATTTTGCGCTTCCAATCTGTAACCCGACAAGTGGGCCAATCGCTACTCCAACATTGATTGCACCGTAACGCAAATTATATACGAGTAAACGATACTCAGGTTTCGTTAAATCTGATAATAACGCTCTTGATGTTGGCTCAAAAAATGACCTACATAATCCATTCAAAGCATTTAATAAAAAGAAACTTAAAACATGATCTGCAAGTGAAAAACCAATGAATACAAAGACCCAAACGATCATGGACCATATTATAATCATATTTCGACCGAATCGATCTGATAAATTCCCTCCGATAAAACTAGCAAACACTCCAACAAGTGCACTCGTTCCGATAATAGCACCTGTCATTCCAGCTGATACACCTTTCACAGTCGTTAAATAAATTGCTAAAAAAGGAATACTCATTGACGTGGCGAACCTCGCAAATAAAGTCCCTATTATAATTGTCATTCCTAACGGATGAATATTTTGCAACTTCCCCTTCATCTTAAAAACCTACTCTCCCTGTTCTTACATAAAAAAAGAAAGCAAAGGATCTGCTTTCTTTTCCCTTTTTATACTTGCGCTGTTGATACCCGCGCTGTTCTCGTTATATCCATATCTATGCCATATGTAAACTGTAATTCTTTACAAACATCTTTAATTAATATTGCAACATTATATTTCTCATTAAATTGTAAAACGATGTTCTCCACTTCTTCATATGTATACTTATATTCGCCTGTAATGACACTTTTTAGATCAAAGCATTCGTTAATACAAAGTTGTACAAGTAGCTGGTCATATTTCTCTATTACATCTTCTTTCTTCCAAAGTAACTCTTTTACATATAACCGATCAAACTTCACACTTTCTCGATTACAATCCGTTAAAATCCGGGTCATTTCATTTAATTCTCGATACAATTCAGAAATATTTTTGCTTAAACTAAGCAGTTTATCTACGCCATTTTCATATAACATATTTATTCCACCCCCGCATTTTCTTCTTATTATAGCAAGAAAATTCTAAAAATAGTTTCTTTCTTCTGAAATATTAGGAAACTAATTTCAATTGCTTTACAATGAAACTAGTTAATGCGAGAGGAGAAAGAAAATTGGAGCACAAATTATATTACACTGACGCTTATAAGCAAGAATTTACTACTAAAATTATAAAGCAAGATTATGATAAAGACGGTAACTTATACGTTGTTTTAAACGAAACCGCATTTTATCCGACTGGTGGCGGACAACCACATGACACTGGAACTTTAAATGGTATTGCTGTACTTGATGTTGAAGAAGTCGACGAAGAAATCCGCCACTTCATTGCAGAACAATTACACACAGAAGACGTAGAAGGTAAAATCAATTGGGAGCGCCGGTTTGATCATATGCAGCAACATGCAGCTCAGCACATTTTATCTGCTGCTTTTTGGGACTATTTCAACATACCTACGATTGGATTCCATCTTGGAAAAGAAACGATAACAATTGATTTAGAAACAGAAAATCTGCATGCAGAAACGGTTGAAAAGGCAGTACAAATTGCCAATAAAATCGTTTTTGAAAACCACCCAATCCGTATAGAGTGGATGAACTTAGAAGAAGCAAAAACATTACCTCTTCGTAAAGAACCAACTATGACAGAGAATATACGTGTTGTTATTATCGAAAATTACGACTACAATGGCTGTGGTGGAACCCATCCGAAATGCACTGGTGAAGTTGGTCCTATTCAAGTACTAGGATGGGAGCGCAATAAAGGTGGTATACGCTTAACCTTTATCGCTGGTTGGCGTACACTTAAATTAATGGGGCAACAGCAACAAATTATGAAAGATGTTTCCAAACAATTAAACAGTAGCGAAACTGATATCCCAGCAAAAGTAGCACAGCTTCTTACCTCTCAAAAGGAAAACGAAAAAACAATACAAACAATGAATGAAAAATTATTATTTGCAGAGGCAAATGAATTACTGCAACAGCCCACCGAAATACATGCTGGGTTACTTATTTCTAAAGCATTTACAGATCGTTCTATGCAAGAAATTGCAAAACTATCAGCTATCATTACAGAACAACAAGAGCATGCAATTACGTATTTCGTCATCGAAAATGATGACAAACTACAATGTATTCTCGCTTGCGGAAAAACAGTAACGCTCGATATGAATGCTCTTTTAAAAGATGCTCTTCCTGCAATTGAAGGAAAAGGTGGCGGAAATAAAAAGAGTGCACGCGGCGGCGGAAAAGCGGTGATGAACGGGGACGAGTTTTTAAATCAGCTTGTCTCTTCTTTACAGTCAGCAGTGTAAAACATGTTTATGAAGGATAGCTAACGGCTATCCTTCAACTATATTTACAGGCCTATATGTTGTTTCAACCCTTGATAACTTCCTGCATTTGCAAAACCGCCACTTATAAGATTGATAAAAGTTTCCGAAAAACCATAATAACTTAATTCGTTAATCGGTACCATTTGCACATCATGAATCGGATTATGATCGAACTCGTTAGAAGGTAGTGTAATTTCACCTTCAATCCTTTCAAGCAGAAACGTAATATGTAACAAAGATGGACTAGCATCTGGTTTATCACAAACATAGAGTAGCTTCTTAATTTTAACTTCTAATCCCGTTTCTTCTCTCATTTCTCGAATCATCGCTTCTTCTAACGTTTCACCATTCTCTACCCTTCCTCCAGGTAAAGACCAATCGCGATTAGCCACTTTTTGCTTTACTAGCAATACTTTTTCATCTTCAATTAAAATTCCCGTAACACGAACTTGCATTACATTTTCCATATGTAATCTCCTCTTCCTGTTATATTTACAAATTAATCCTTCCACAAAGAGAACATACGTTTTATAATTAAAGAAAATTATGGAAGAAAGAAGTTGTTATATTCATGCGTCCACCTTTAACAAAATCTATATCACTTGAAGATTTTCAAAACTATTATTGGTTAAAAGCAGAACTGCAAACATTTTGTCGCGAGCATGGTTTGCCAGCTAGTGGCTCTAAGACCGAAATAACCGAGCGTATCTCACATTATTTAACTACGGGGAAAGTCTTAAAAAACAGCTCTGTGCAAAAAGTGAGCAAAGCTCCCCTCTCTTATAAAGACCTTTCTCTTCAAACGATTATTACTAAAAATCACCGCTGTAGCGAAGGTGTTCGTGCTTTTTTCAAAGAAAAAATCGGAACAAACTTCCGCTTTACAGTAGCTCTTCAAAAGTTTTTTAAAGAGAATGTTGGAAAAACATATGAAGATGCGATAACATTTTGGTATGAAGAAAACGAACGAAAAAAAGATCCTACTTATAAAACAACGATCAGCGCGCAATTTGAATACAATCGCTTTACTCGGGACTTTTTCGAAGATCCAAATAATAAAGGAAAAGCAAAAGCTGATGCGATTGCTGCTTGGAATGAAATAAAAACAAAACCTGGTAGCAATGCTTATGTTCCTCAAAAAGTAGAAAACTAGAGTGAATTCATTAAAAATCAAATTCTAAAACAAATTTTAAATTTACTCCTAGGACATTATATATATGTTTTAGGAGTGAATATACAATATAACTAATCATACAAATCGATTTATCCGGTGCACTATCCTTCCCTTTCTTCATTTTCTCATCACATATCTTCTCTAATACCTTAAGTCCTTTATCTTCTCCAAACTTTTTCTCCTCCAATGACGAAGAGAAGTATTTATTCTCCATTTGTATGCTCCTTATTAGCAAATACAGCTTCTAAAATTAAGGACATAATCCTATATAGCAAAAACATACAAGCATACTCATAAACAACAACATATATTTAAATATACCTTTATATGAAAGGCTGGGATATACCATGAATAAAGTTATTTGTTGCACTCCATCAGCAATAATAAAAGATAAAATTTGCATTCCTTGGTCTATCACAGGTGGAGAGATGGGAATACAGACTATATATACTAACAATTTGTTAAATCATATTTCTTCAACTGGATATATCAAATACGAGACAGGTGTTCAAGAAATAGGTGTTACTTTCTTTCAAGATACAAATGTCTTAAACTCAATCATAATTCAACCTGGAAGTACTAGTAATTTTACAATAAAAAATTTTACTAGTATCCAAATAACAACTGGATCTGGTCTACATCAAGGTGAATTTTGCATCACAGTTTCATATCAATTGTAGACAATAAAACATCCAAACCTCCTATTATTCTCTATATTTGATAAGAGGCTTTCAATGAGAATTAAAATAAGATAGATATAAATGAATACGCCTGCCCTACACTTCAAACATTCTAATTTTCTACTTTCTCAAATAATAGCGCAATCCCTATCCCGCCTCCAATTCCTAATGTAGCAATTCCATATTTCATAGACTCTCTTTGTGCCTGATAAAACAAACGTGTTACAAGCATAGCCCCAGATGCACCGTACGGATGACCGAGCGCAATTGCCCCACCATTTACATTTAATTTTTCATACGGAATTTGTAACTCTTTTGCGCAAGCAACAACTTTTGAGGCGAATGCTTCATTTATTTCAAAATAATCGATGTCCTCTATTTTTACATTCATTTCATTTAATAATTTGTTCACCGCAAATATCGGACCAGTTCCTGGAAGATTTGGATTCACTCCCACTACAGCACTACGAACGAAACGAAGGACAGGTTTATAACCTAACTTTAGGGCTTGTCCCTCTTCCATTACAAGAACAGCACATGCCCCATCATTTACACCACATGAATTACCTGCCGTCACTGTTCCATTTTGTAAAAATGCGGGTTTTGTTCTTTTAATGATTCGTTCATAATTCATTTCTAGCTTTATAGATTCATCTAATAATCCATTAAAAGAAAATATTTCATCATGTATATAGCCTTTTTCTAACGCTTGCAGTGTCCGCTTATAACTAAGACAAGCGTACTCGTCTTGCATTTCTCTCGTTATGTTATAACGCTCCGCAACATATTCAGCCGCTACTCCCATGTCAGGATCACCAATTGTTTCAGGTGAAAATCGTGCTCTTTTTTGAAAAGGTGACGTACTTGTACTCTCTACTCCTCCGGCGATATAGCACTTACCTGCCCCTCCTTGAATGAGATGACACGCAGTTCGAATTGCTTCTAAACCAGCACCACATTGCCGATCAATCGTTACACCAGGAATATGATAGCCAAGTCCTGCCGCTAAAGCAGATAGTCTCGCAACATTCCCTCCTGGCCCAACAACATTACCTAATATAACATCGTCTATCTCTCTCTCAATTCCTCTACTTAAAAACGTAAGAAGCGGCGTTGCTAATTGCTGAACTTCATACTCTTTTAACATCCCATTCTTCTTACCGATAGGTGTTCTTTTCGCCTCTACAATAACTGCTCTATTCATATATTTTCTCCCTGTTTTCAATCATACTTTTTGCTTCCATACGAGCGATTTTCCCACTATTTGTATAAGGTATTCTATCTACAAAATGCCATTCTTTCGGTATTTTAAACGAGGATAATCGTTGTAAGCAAAAACTCTTTAATTGTTGTTTCGTAGCACTTCCTTTTACGATCGCGACGGGCTTTTCACCCCAGTAACTATCTTTCACACCAATTACAACTATTTCATCAACAGCTGGGTGTTCATGTAATACACTTTCTATTTCTTCTGGATAAATATTGATTCCTCCAAATAAAATCATATTCTTCTCTCTACCAACAATATATATAAAGCCTTCTTCATCTTCATAGCCTACATCTCGCACTGTCATCCAGCCTTCTGCATTCAACTCCTGTGTTAAAACCCCATCTATTATGTATCCCATAAAAAACTGATCACTTTTCACATAAACAGTTCCTATCTCGCCTTTTTGTACTTCTTCGCCTGCTTCATTACATATTCGAACTTGCACATTATGACAAGGTTTTCCTACTGAATTTAGCCTTCTTTCGCTTTCTGCATCGACTAGTGCTGTTACAAAACTTAACTCTGATGCACCATAAAATTCATATCTTTTCGCATAAGGAAATATATTCTTTATTTTTTCTTTCGCTTCAGCTTCCCATTTCGCTCCTGATGAAATAATTTTCATTTTATTTTCTATTAATCTATTTTCTTTATATAAAGATTCAAGCATTGTCGGAACTGTATACATAACCGATATATTTTCAGTTTCTAACTTATCTAATACTTGATTCGGAATGAACTTTCTCATAATGTGCACCGTTTGTCCTACATATAATGCACTTATTGCCCCGTATAAGAAAAGAGAATGAACGAGCGTCCCAGCTATTAAAATTGAATCCTCCATTTTCATATGAAAATCATGTACATTACAATCAAAACTATGAACCCACGATTGCTGTGCGCGTAAAAATGCTTTTGCTTTTCCAGTTGATCCTGATGTAAATCCCATATAAAAGGGAGCATTTCGTAAACTTTCTACAGTGGAATGTGTAGGAAGATATTTCTCCATCATTCTTTTCCACTCATCAATTTCAATTACTCTTCCTTCTTCATGCGGTAAATCATTTACCTTATATCTTTCTGTCACAATCATATCCGGATTACTGATTTCAATTCTTTCTCTGAGCTCATCTTGTTTCCACTTTATATCTAACGGAACACAAACCCACCCGGCCATAGCAGCACCAGCAAATAGTTGTAAAAACTCTATATGATTTTCTAATAGGATTGCTATTGTTTTATTTTTTGATTCTGTTGCATGCAACCAGTTGGCTACTTTACAAACTGATTCGAACCACTCTTTATATGTTAAAACTCTATCATTTTCCTTTATCGCTATTTTATTTGGTTGTAAAGAGGCTTGCTTTTTGTATTTTTTTGTAACACCCATATGAGACGTCCTTTCTTTACAAAAATAATAAAAAGAAACACGCAATGTACGTGTTTCTTCCCTTTATCATCCCGCATTTGTATATTTTCCATTCTTTAAAGCGGGTGTAATAATATGTTTCAATGAACGATGTAATTTTGTTACGAGAACTGCCGCAATAATTGCTTTTATACAATCCCCTGGTAAAAACACAGCACTCACTTTCATTGTCTCCCATACAGAAACATCCATTAAAAACGCTTGTACAATAATACCAAATACATAAACTACGAAAATACCACCAATTATATTAATACATAATACTTTTATAATAGAAACTTCACGTAAACGCTCAATTAAATAACCAATAACAAACGCTCCAATGATGTAACCAAGTAAATATCCTGCACTTGGCCCAACAAATACACCAAGGCCACCGCGGCCACCAGCAAGTAATGGTGCTCCAACTCCTACAATAAGTAAGAAAATAAGCTGACTTAATGCACCAAGGCGTGACCCTAACAACCCACCCGCAAGCATAACACCGAGTGATTGCAATGTAATCGGAACTGGTGTAATAGAAAGAGCAATCGGAGGTATTAACCCTAACACTCCCATAATAGAACTAAATAAAGCGACGAAAACTAAATTTTTTGTATTCATATTTGCTTCTCCTATTTGTAAACTTAAAATTGTTTTTAGATAACATATCATAAAAATTATATTATCTTTCCACTCCTCTTTTGTCAACCGTTAACGTATTATAGTTTACAAATAGGAGTTCACTTATTTCTCTCTATGCAAATGCTCCAGTTCTTTCCGAAGCGCCTGTTTTAAAAACTTCCCAACAGATGTTTTCGGTATTTCTTCCATAAAGACAATATCGTCTGGCAACCACCACTTCGCAAACTGTGGTTTTAAAAACTCATATATTTCTTCTTTTGTAACCGTACTATTTTTCTTTTGAACAACGCAGGCAATTGGTCGCTCTTGCCACTGAGGGTGAGGAACTGCAACGACAGCCGCTTCAAATATAGCATCATGTGCCATTAAAGCATTTTCAAGATCGACCGAAGAAATCCATTCTCCCCCGCTTTTAATAACATCCTTCGTACGGTCAACAATTTTCACGCAACCTTCCTCATCCACTGTGACAACATCACCAGTATATAACCATCCATCGCGAAAACCTTCAACAGTACGATCATCGTTATAATAGCTTTCAGCGATCCAAGGTGCTCGTAAACATAATTCTCCCATCTCAGTACCATCCCACTTCACTTCACCATTTGTACCGACTACTTTCATCTCGACACCAGGTACAAGATATCCTTGTTTGGAGCGAATTTCTAGTTGCTCTTCATACGATAATTCCGTTTCATAACTTTTTAAACGTGCAAGTGTTACGAGTGGACTCGTTTCAGTCATACCATATGCATGTATGAACGGAACATTATGTTTCTGTTCAAATGCTTTAATAACACTTTTCGGCGCCGCTGCACCTCCGCATAGTATTCTCGTCATACTAGATAAATCGTAACTATTATTTTCTAACTCTTGTAATACGCCGAGCCAAATTGTCGGCACACCCGCAGCTAACGTCACTTTTTCTGATTGAATCATTTCTAATAAAATTTTCGGAGTAAACATCGGTCCAGGAAGAACTTGTTTTGATCCAAACCAAGTAGCCGCAAAAGGAAGTCCCCAAGCGTTCACATGAAACATCGGGACGATTGCCATTGCTGCATCACTTTCCGATAAAGCAGCTGTATCAGCTAAACCGAGTGCCATACAGTGTAATACAGTACTACGATGCGTATATACAACACCTTTCGGATTTCCTGTAGTCGCTGACGTATAACACATACCAGCTGGTGTATTTTCATCAATATCTTTTACAAATTGGAAATTTGGATCGCCTTCTTCTAATAGCTTTTCATAATGATATACAGGCTTCAGCGTAGTATTTGGGAGTTCATCTTTATCAGTCATAATAATGTAAGCTTGTACAGTTGATAATTGTGATTGAATATTTTCAACAAGCGGTACGAGATCTTCATCTATAAGTAGAATTCGGTCTTCTGCGTGCTGAATAATGTATGAAATATGTTGAGGAGATAAACGAATGTTAATTGTGTGCAAAACAGAAGCAATACCTGGAATAGCAAAATACGCTTCCACATGCCGATGATGGTTCCACGCTAATGTTCCTACACGTTCACCTACTTTAATTCCAAGCCTTTTCAACGCACTGGAAAGTCTTCTCGTCCTTTCCCCTAATTGCTTATACGTTAACGTTGTAACTGTATCATGCGTCCGTGAAACAATTTCTTTCTTCGAAAACAGTTTCTCTGCTCTTTCCATCATAGAACTAATTGTTAGCGGTACATTCATCATCATATTGGTTATGTCCCCCTTTAAAACGTTTTCATTTTCCGTTTATTATAACAGACTTCTACAAATGATTACGATATTTTTCTGTATTTTCTGAATTATTTCTTTGGAAATAATTCAGAACGATAAAAAACATGTTTTGAATACATTGATTCGAAACATGTTTTTTATTTTTTATAAACTATCTACCTTTTTCCTTACTTTCTTTTTCAATTTAAAAATAAAACGATTACTGTATTCCTTATTTTCTACTAAAATCCGATACGTCTCTAACACCCCTAACACACGAACAAAAAGATAAACTCCGATAGCAATAAGTACAACACAATAAGGATAATACTGTACGAGTTCTCCTGAGGTAATTCGTTTTTTCTCAAATAAAAACGGTATCGCTCCTGCTGCAATAAAACAAAATCCAACGATCACTACTGCCGTATACTTCTTCTTAATAGTCGCATATCTTTTGGTCAATTCTTTTAGAAAGTTTTGATCAAATAGTAGTTCTTCCTTTTTCAATACATTGTATCGACTCTCTTCTATCGTTACAGATGCCATCATTGCTCCAATCCCAAGCACTGCAATGATAATGACAAGAAACGTAGACATTGTCGCATTTTCTTTAAATAATAAGTACGGTATTGTAGATAAAATAAGCAAACTAAATCCTAACGCAATATATTTAGAAATTTTTTGTCCATACACTACATACCCTTCTGCCATTTCCTTACTTACATAGTAACCATTTTCCTTTTCGTTACTTTGCTCTGCAGTTTCTTTTAATAAATAGTCGAGTGATACTTCAAATACATTTCCAATCATTATTAATTTTTCAGTTTCAGGAAAACCTTGACCGTTTTCCCATTTACTAACTGCTTGCCTTGTGGTATTTAATTTTTCAGCTAATGCTTCTTGAGAAAGGCCCTTTTCCTTTCTTAATCTAAAAAGCTTTTCACCAAATCCCATATGTGTGTCCCCCTTTGTTTTCTTACCTAAATTGTATGTAAACATTGCCCTTATCTCTATCTTCCTGCGGTTGCACTTTGTCAACTTGCGGTTGCGATTGTGTTATATAGCGTTTTTTTTCTATACTTAGAACGTTAATAAAAATAGCGCTTCCTAATAGTCCATTTGTTGTTATCAAAATAAAAAAACTCCTTAATTCATTTAAAGGAGTTTTCAATGTAAGATATTTCATTGATTCATATATCTTTCTCTAGATATAAAATACCTTTTTGTATCACGATTCTTACCTTTAATAAACATATCCTTCTGAATTGTATATTTGTACTCCATATTCAAACGTTTCATTAATTTTTCAGATGCTTCATTTTCTGAATCACATCCCGCTTCAATACTATTAAGATGCAATTCATGAAAACCATAGTAGAAAAAAGCTAACACAGCCTCCGTAGCTAATCCTCTTCCCCAATATTTTCGAGATAAGGCGTATGCAATTTCTGCTGTATGTGTGACCAAATCATATTTTATAAATCCACACGTGCCTATAAGTTTTTTTTCCTCTTTTAATACAATTCCAAGAGGTGCTACTTGCCCTCCATTGTACTGACCCACAATTTCTTCTATATAGTTATATGTGTCACATAACGATCGATGAGCATCCCATACAGTAAAAGTTGTCATCTCTTTATCTGTAGCATACTCATATATATGTAAACTATCACTCATATTCATTTTCCTTAACATAAGTCGTTTCGTATACAAAGTTGGATATGACCACTTCTCAATAATCATAACGGTTTCTGTTTAAACCTTTCATAATTCCTTACCTTTAATAAAAGGATATTCCCACAATCTGTACAAATATAAGCATCCACCGGCGAAGATGTGAACATCGTTTCCTTTTTCCGTATTTGTGCATATCCGACAAACTCACCTTCTCCTATATTTTGAGAACCACAATTAGAGCATGTCTGCACGGCTTTTTGTTTCATGAGAGCACCACCTTTAATCTGTTTCTACTCCCTTCGACAGTTCACTTCCATTTCCCTTCCAAAAAACCTCTTATTCTCTCACATTTCAACAGGAATCTCAAAACAAAAATCGTATATGTACTATGAAATATATTTATTAACGGAGGAATTTTATGACTACTGTTATGACACTCGATATGGCAACAGAAATTGAAAATGCAGAAATTGATATGCTCTCTTCTAAATTAGAGAGACTACAAACAATGAGCGGAAACCCAATGCAAGTGCAAATGAAAAAATTCGGTAGTGCCACTGCCTTTTCATCAAAAATAATTGCTGGTCCTGCTTTTAATACGGTAAAAGGTATTACATTTACAAATACAGATGAGTTAGATGAAATTATCTCTTATTATCAATCACTACAAATCACTTGTCGTTTTGAAATTACCCCAGCACAAGGTACAACTGAATTATTTCAATACTTATCTCAAAAAGGGTTTTATCAATCTAGCTTCCATACTGCTTTGTATAGTATACCGAGAGAGGGTTCATCACTTCTTCCTTCTAATATTACAATACGAAAACTAAAAGAAAATGATTTTGATATTTTTGCAGACATTTATGTACGTGGATTTAATATGCCATCCTTTACAACAGATGGTGTGCGCCAAAATAATGAAATTCTTTACAATGAACCAGGATGGCATTTTTTCATAGCTGAAGTTCAAAATATCCCTGCCGGTATTGGTGTCCTGTATATAAATAAGGGTGTCGCATCATTAGCTGCTTCTGCTACTTTGCCAGAATTTCAACGTAACGGCTGTCATACTGCATTAATTCAAAAAAGAATAGAAAAAGCTATAGCGACAAATTGTCATTTAATAGTTGGCCAAGCCCGCTTTGGTAGCCGCAGTCAAAATAACATGGAACGGGCCCATATGAAAATTGCTTATACAAAATCAATATGGACCGCAAAAGACATATTATAATTTACTTTCTTTCTCCTTCCGTTACATTTTTAAACATTTTATGACAATTCCTTTTCTATCCTATTAATCATTTGAATATTCCAACTAGATTTGTTACGCTATTACTAGATACATCATTCAACTTGCAATATGAAAAGAGAATTCTAATCAAACTACAAGGAGGAGAAATGTATGACTAAACATGATCATGGTTTAAAAGAAAAAGTAGAAGGTGCCATTGATAAGGTAAAAGGTGAAGTAAAAGAAGTTGTCGGGAAAGTAACTGACAATAAGAAATTACAAGCTGAAGGAAAATGGGATAAGGTGAAAGGCACCTCCAAAGATACAGTTGGTAATGTGAAAGAAAAAGTACATGAATATAAGGAACATAAGAAAGAAAAATAAAAAAGAGCCCATCGGCTCTTTTTTTATTTCCCTTCATTCTTCTCTAACACGTATAAATCTTCTTCGATATTCGTTAATTTCTCACTTACAAGCTTTCTTGCATCTCCAATTGCTTGATTGTATGCAAATGGTCCAACTAATTTAATCATTTCTTCTATTAAACGCTCTGCTTGGAAACGTCCAATTTCATCTAGATCTTCTTCCATGAAAAATTGCTGAATTTGCGCTACAAGCTCTTCTTTTTTATCATTTGGTATTTTTATATTCATCATCGTTGTTACTCCTCTATATTTAAGATAATATCTTCCTTAACTCTACCATAGAAAAACGATTACCAGGACAGCTTTTTGTAACTCCTTCTAACTCCCTATGACCTAGTATATTTTTTTCCTTTATAGCAAATTGCTTCATAAACATTTTGCATAAAGAATATAATGCATTCACTTGTGCAGGAGTTGGATCGTATTTATCGAAATTTCCCGTCATACATATTCCAATTGTATAACGGTTATGGTCTTTCGCATGCGCTCCAATATGTAAACCTCGTCCTTCCACTACAGTTCCATCTTCTTCAATAAAATAATTGTAACCAATCCCGCTCCACCCCCGTACTTTTTGATGAAATTCATGCGTTTTATACACGTCCCATCCATCTTCAGCTGTATGGTGAATAATCAGTTGATTTACTTTTTCTAAAGGAACTAATTCATCTTGAAATGTTAGATTGACACATTTAATTTCCATTTGAACTGCCTCCTCTTAAAAATCAATCATAATAATCGTTTTATCATCTGGCCTTATTCTCTTTTCCGCTTCTAGCTCTTCAATGATTGCTACATATTCGTTTATACTATTCTTTCTTATATATGCAACAGTTTGTTCTAATGACCAATCTGGGTGGAATAACCCGTCTGAACAAATAAAAATTCCACTCACTTCATCTATATGTAATTCACCATGTTGTAAATAATGTATCGCTTCTTTCATTCCATTTGCAACTGAATAACCATTTGGCATATTTGCAAGATAACGATTGTATTTTAACTGTTCTCGCACATCTTGAAAAACATATTCTTCTGGTACAGATAACCCTTTTTTACGATCTTCTTCCCTCTTCCTTTTTGCTCGTTTACTAATTCCTTCAACTGTGTCTTTCGTTAATACTTGCATCGTTCCATTTTGAAAAGTTGCGACAATCATACAGTCCCCTAATTGTGCATATTCAATTTTCTCACCAACTATTTGAACTGCCGCGATACATGTGCACCACAAATGCTCTTTTTTTCCCGTGTCTACTTCATATTCTAACATTTTGCTTTGCAATGCTTCATTTGCTTTGGCAACTGCAAATTGTAAACTATGATTCTCTCGTAATGCAGTAAAATAACTTGCAAATAAATGCGAAGCGATGTATGCTCCATTATGTCCCTTTTCATCACGAAACGGGACAAGTGGTGTTGCACCGTCACATACACCATAAATCTTTTTTTCTTTATTACAAAAATAAGAATCCTCACATTCTTGCTTCAACGGGCTTTTCTGTTGATAGGTTTTTATCTTCACAACTGTATCCCCTTTCAAATGATAAAATACTCAAATTCTTTTGATTAATCTAATTTACCAAAATAAACTGTTTTTACCCAAAACTTTCAATATCATATATAATCTTGAAATAATATGAATTTTTCAGTGAAGGACGGGAAAGAAATGGTCAGATTCCTTGGTGTTATTATCGGTTCTATTATTATTGCGGTTGCCTTTAATCTTTTCCTTATCCCCCACAAAATTTTAAGTAGTGGAATTGGCGGAATTGCTATTATTTTAGGGATTGTAACCCCTGTAAACACAGGTATTATTAACTTTGTATTAAACTTACCTATCCTTATTTTAGGGTACATAGGCCTTGGAAAAAAAGTAATTTTTAACACAGTTGTCTCTGTAGTTGTATTATCTGTTGCATTATACTACGTTCCAGTAAAAGTCGTAGCAACAGATCCATTGTTATCTTCTATCTTCGGAGGTGTCATCGCCGGAGCTGGTATTGGTCTTGTTTTTAACTGTAATGGATCCACTGGTGGATTTGATATTATCGGTATGCTTTTATCCCGCAAGCGAGACATTAAACTTGGCGGATTCCTTATTGTTTTAAATGCAGTCGTTGTAATAATCGCAGGATTCTTCTTCACTTGGGATGTTGCACTTACAAGCTTACTTTCAATTTATGTAACTGGTAAAGTAATTGATGCTGTTCATACAAAACATCGTAAAGTTACACTTATGATTGTAACAAATGAAGCAGAAAAAATGAAAAAACAGCTTCTTTCAACTGTTGTACGTGGAATAACGTTACTTGATGGCGAAGGCGCTTATTCAAGCGAGAAAAAGCGTGTACTTATGACGGTCGTTTCTCGTGAAGAATTAGCAAGTATGAAACTTACAATTTCTGAAATTGACCCGAATGCATTCGTTAATATTACAGAAACTGTAGAAGTGTTAGGACTTTTCAGAAGAAGTTAAAGACTAGGTGGGAATACACCTAGTCTTTATTTTGCATAAATTCAATTCTGTTTCCAAACGGATCTGATACGTAAAATCGAATTACATCTGGTCGTGCATAATCATCAATCACTTTTACACCTTGCTCTATAAGTGTTTGCTTAAATTCATTAATTTCATTCACATAAAAAGCTGGATGAGCCTTTTTAGCTGGTGTAAAGTTCCGCTCGACACCAATATGGATTTCTTGATTTCCACATTTAAACCAACATCCACCTCGTTTTTTCAACTCTTCTGGCTTTGGAATTTCTACCATACCAACCTTATTCCCATAAAAATCACGCGCCTCTTCTTCACACCCTACAGGTGCAGCTACTTGCACGTGATCAATCCCTTGAATATAATTTTTCATTTTCTCTTCCCCTCCTCTACCCTAATGTTATACGGAAAACAGCCGTCTGTAACTTACAAAAGGGTTATAAAACAATATAAGCTCCCCTTATTACCATCCTGCATTCACTTTGCAAAAAAAATAAAAAAACAAAATTTATTCTATAACTTCCATTTTTTATAGAAATACACATCACATCTATATTATAGTTATGAATAGACAAATCTTTTTAGATGCTATTTGTACGGAGGAACTATTATGAGTCGTAAAAAATATTCACCAACTCAAAAAAAACGTCATCCGAACATTTCTAGACGTTTGCGAAACCATATACAAGATCGTTCATTAACAGAAATGTACGCATCTCTGTTCGAACATAATCCTGATAGTATTATTTCATTAAATTTAGAAGGAGTTATTCTACATATAAATCCTTCTGCCGAAAGAATATTAGGTTACACTTCTTTAGAATTAGAACAGAAAAATATTACCTCTATTTTAGGAGCCCATATTTCTGAGCAAGTATTACAAAATATAAAGAATACTGAAGCGGATAATCAACAAGAGTATATCTTATCTATTTATCATAAAAATGGATTCTTATTAGATGTTGTGACAAAACTAGTTCCTATTTTTGTTCAAAATCGTCTTACTGGTGTATACGCTATTATGAAGCCACTTGAAAAATCAGAAAGAATTGAGAATATGCTAAAAGAAAGTGAGAAGAGATTACGTACATTAGTAAACTCCATGCCTGCGTTTGTTATATTTAAAGATCATGAAGGGCGCTGGCTTGAGGCAAATGACTACGCACTTTCTTGCTTCAACTTCCATCATGTACCTTACCACGGGAAAAAAGATAGCGAACTCATTCAATATAATGAAGCATACCGAGAAGCTTTTTTACATTGTGAAGAAATCGATGAACTAGCATGGCAACAAAGACAAATTCTTCATGGCGAGGAATTTATTATACATAGAGATGATTTCGATCTAATCTTAAGTATATCAAAAGTTCCGCTTTATCATCCTGATGGTTCTCGCAAAGGTCTTATCGTGATGGGGAGAGATGTTACTGAGCTAAAAGAAACTGAAAAGTTACTACGAAAATCTGAGAAACTCGCAGTAGTTGGACAACTGACAGCTGGAATTGCCCATGAAATTCGAAATCCACTCACTTCCCTAAAGGGTTTTCTAACATTGCTCCTCCCTGAAATAAATGAGGAGCAAAAATGGTATATCGATGTTATGTTAAGTGAGATTTCACAAATGGAATCCATCACGAGTCAATTTATGGCGATGTCTAAGCCACAAGTATTATCTATCCAAACTTGTAACATACAAACTTTAATTGAAGAGGTAGTTACATTTATTTTACCGACTGCAATTATGCATAGCGTTCATATCATCATGGATCATTTTGATTACGTATATGATATTCAATGTGACGGCAACCAATTAAAACAAGTTTTTATAAACATATTAAAAAATGCGATAGAAGCGATGCCAAATGGCGGAAATATTTTCATCCAAACAAAACCATTAGAGGATAATTTCATCTTAATACGAATTATCGATGAAGGTTGTGGCATTCCAGAAGATCGTATCTCCCGTCTAGGCGAACCTTTTTATAGTTTAAAAGAAAAAGGCACAGGACTAGGATTAATGATGTGTTACAAAATAATTGAAGAACATCATGGTAAATTACACATTTCAAGCGAATTAAATAAAGGTACAATTGTTGATATTGAGCTACCACTTTCTTCATCCCATCTTGCAATCCAGTCTTAAATAAAAAAGAAGCATCTGCTAATCGTTAGCAGATGCTTCTTTTTTAAAATACTTTGTCATACCACTCTTTTGCTTTTTCTACTTCACCCATCGTTAATTGATGCCCTCGATTTTCCCAATGCATTGTTACATTCGCGTTTGCATTTTCTAATAGTATCTTCAATTCCTCTGACTCTGCTGATGAACAAATTGGATCATTTGTCCCAGCAGCAATAAACACAAATTTACCTGCTAAATTTGCTAATTGCATTCCTCTTCTTGGTACCATTGGGTGATGAAGTACAGCACCTTTCAATGCATTTTCGTAATGGAATAATAAGCTTGCTGCGATATTTGCCCCATTCGAATAACCGATAGCTACAATGTTATTTCTATCGAATTTATATTCTTTAGCCGCTTCATCTAAAAATTCATTTAATTCCTTCGTACGGAAAATTAAATCCTCTTCATCAAAAATGCCCTCTGCTAATCGGCGGAAGAAACGCGGCATCCCATTCTCTAACACATTTCCCCTAACGCTTAATACCGACGCTTCCGGATCAACTATTTCTGCAAGTGGTAGTAAATCTAATTCATTACCACCTGTACCATGAAGTAATAACAACACTGGTTTTGACGTATCTTTTCCTTTTTGAAAAACATGTTTCATCATAATCCTGTTCCCCCTTCAATCACTTTAATCTAAATTTCTCACTTCAAATGGTAAAAGCGTTTGTTCAATCTGTTTTCTATGTTGTTCATATTGTTCCGGTAACTTTAATTCCTCACCCATCGTCTCTAACGATTCATCATGAGCGAAACCAGGAGGATCTGTTGCAATTTCAAATAAGATTTCACCATGTTCTCTAAAATAAATCGCGTTAAAATAATTTCGATCTTGTACAGGAGTTACGTGATATCCAAAACGCGACACATGCTCTTTCCAGTCTAGCTGATCAGCATCGTCACTCGCTCTCCAGGCAATATGATGAACTGTGCCAACGCCCATTTGGCCACGACCGATTGTTGATAATTTCAAATCAATAATATTTCCAATGTCAGCAGAAGAACGGAATCGAACAAATTCACCCTCTTCTCCAATTTTCTCAAGACCCATAATATGTTCTAACAATTCAGCTGTTTTTTGAGGCTGTGTAGATAAAAGAACAGCACCTCCAAACCCTTTAATTGCTACTTCTGGTGTAACTTCTCCAAAACTCCAATTATTTAATTCGCCTTTTTCTCTTTCAACTAATTCTATATGCAAACCATGCGGATCATCAAATTCTAAATACTGCTCTCCAAAACGAGTCATTTTTGTATACGAAACATCGAACTTTTCTAATCTATTTTCCCAAAACTCCATTGCACCTTTTGGTACAACGTAAGACGTAATTCCTACTTGACCATCTCCAATAATACCTTGACGAGCACCTGCCCATGGGAAAAACGTAATAATTGTTCCAGGCTTTCCTCCTTCATTTCCAAAATAAAGATGGTACGTACCTGGATCATCAAAATTCACTGTTTGTTTCACTAAACGTAACCCCAATACACCAGCATAAAAATCTACATTTTCTTGTGGATGCCCTACAATCGCTGTAATATGATGGATTCCCATTGTTTTCTTTTCCATTTCTTCCACTCCTTTTTTATTTCATTATAAAAATTCTTTTACATTTAAATTCATTATTAATTTTGTCCATGCTACAAAGTAAAATCCGTCATTATAATTTTATCTCGAATTCGAGATATTAATTACAAAATTACGTATCGGTGTCTAATCTATTGAATTATCTTGAATTCAAGATAATTCGTAAAAAATATTTGTTCGATTTATAACCATAATAAATTTTTATTATGAACATTCTTTATCTCGAACTTAAGATTTATTATAAGTTACTTATTTTTCATTGTCAATAAGTCCTTACTTTCATTTTACATGTAAAAAGAGTAAACGCTATTCACCGTTTACTCTTTTTGCAAATCATTTCTTTTCTTCTTCCAGTACTGCTTCCATCTCATTAAATTCACGATGAACTGCCTTAACGGGTTCTTTCGTTAATAAACTTACAACGATAACAGTTAATAAACTACAGAAGAATCCAGGCACCATTTCATACATAATTGCTTTTAAACTTGGAATTTGTACCCATGCTATAACAACTACTGCACCAACAATCATCCCTGCAAGAACACCCCATTTGTTTGTCCTTTTCCAATATAAACTTAATAAAATGGCTGGTCCGAATGCTGAACCAAATCCAGCCCAAGCATAACCGACAAGTGTTAAAATTGTATCACTTGGATGATACGCTAAAACAACTGCGATCATAGCTACTACTAATACTGATAATCTACCGATAAATACAAGTTCTTTGTCACTTGCGTTACGACGGAAAAATGTTTTATAAAAGTCTTCCGTTACTGCACTTGAAATAACAAGTAATTGTGAGGAAATACTACTCATAATCGAAGCCAAAATAGCTGATAATAAAAATCCTGTAATATACGGATGGAATAAAATATTTGAGAATGTTACAAAGACCATTTCTGGGTCTTGTAATGTCGTATTATTTTTAGCATAATAGGCGATACCAATTAGACCAGTAAGCATTGCACCTATAATTGAAATCGTCATCCAACCGATACCGATTCTACGAGAAGTTTTTAAATCTTTAATAGAGGTAATTGCCATAAAGCGGACAATAATATGTGGTTGACCAAAATATCCAAGGCCCCATGCTAAAAATGAAATAATACCAAGTATTGTGGTTCCTTTAAACATATCTAAATGCGATGCATCGACTTGCTTAATGGTATTAAATGTTTCTGTTATACCACCGACATCCGTAAAGGAAACAATTGGCACTAGTACAAGCGCAATAAACATAATACAACCTTGCACAAAGTCCGTCCAACTTACGGCTAGAAAGCCACCAAATAGTGTATACGCAACAACGACACCGACAGTTACAAATAAACCAATTTTATAATCAAGGTTAAAAGAATTTTCAAACAAACGTCCACCCGAAACTAAACCAGCCGACGCATAAAATGTGAAAAATACTAAAATGACGACAGCGGAGACAAAACGAAGTATTTTCGTACGATCTTTAAACCGATTCTCTAAAAAGTCTGGAATCGTAATTGAATCATTTGCCACTTCTGTATACGTTCGTAAACGCGGGGCAATGATTAAATAGTTTGCATACGCACCTATTAATAAACCTATCGCAATCCATACACTTGATAATCCTGTTGCATACATCGCACCAGGTAATCCCATTAACATCCAACCACTCATGTCAGAAGCACCAGCTGATAAAGCTGTAACTGCTGGACCGAGTCCCCTCCCGCCTAACATATAATCTGATAAATCGGATGTCTTCTTATAAGACCAATAACCGATATACAACATACCTGCCATATAAATAGCAAGCGAAACCATAATCTCAATCTTCACCGAATCTCTCCCTTAGTTACATAAGCCATTCAAAATTTCGAAAAATGACTTTTTCTATTTTCTTGTTTTCGCTTATGGTTCCCTACCTTACCAAACATTTTTTGTTCTTTCAAGTGAACAAGCCCTTTTCACTACATGTGAAAACCTCTATAAACGCCTTTATCCCAGTGGATTACCCGGGTTTTAAAATAAATTAAAGTAAAAATATTCAGGAAATAAAACGTCATTTTTTCATACCTTGTTTTCATTCTTTTATCAGAAAAATTTTTTAAAGAAAAAAGCCATACGAATGTATGACTTTTAATCTATTAAACATAGCTTATTTTCTATTTACTAGTAGGAAACAATTGTGAAAGAGGAACGATCCGTCCCACCTCATCTTTAAACACAATATGCTCTCTCGTGAAATGGCGCGGACTCTTTACCCCCGCTGCTGCTGCAAGTGAGAATAAACTGTACCTCATACTAACAACATAATTCATTACGCGCCATTTCTTCTCATACGGATCTAGCGCTTTTTGATAATGCGGATTTGTCGTCGCAACTCCAGATGGACATTGCCCCGAATTACATTGAAGCGCCATAATACAGCCACTTGCCATCATAAATCCGCGTGCTGAATTTACGGCATCTGCTCCAATTGCTAAAGCAATCGCCACCTTATCTGGTGTAATTAATTTCCCTGAGGCAAACACTTTGAATTTGTCCCGAACACCATAATGATTCGCTGTATCAATACAAGTTAGTAACGCTGGAATAAGCGGCATCCCCATACTATCTGCCATCGATTTATACGTTGCTCCTGATCCACCTTCTGAACCATCAATTGTAATGAAATCTGGATAGATGTTTAACTCTTGCATCGTTTTGAATAAGTCTTCTAGCGGCTTTTGCTGTCCTATTACAATTTTCATACCGACTGGTTTACCGCCGTTTTCTTGCAAACGCTGAATAAAATAAAGTGTATCTGCTGCATTATTTAAAAATGAAAATCGATTCGGTGAATTAATTGTCTTGCCTTCTCGTACATTCCGGACAAAAGCAATCTTTGCATTTACTTTTTGTCCTTCTAGATGACCACCACGTATTTTCGCACCTTGCCCAAATTTCAATTCGAATGCTCTAATATTACTTTCTTTCGCTTTCTCCATGAATTTTCCCATTGAAAAATTACCGTCTTCATCACGGTATCCAAATAACCCTGGACCAATTTGCGCAACGATATTCGCTCCTGTATGTAAATGTTCTGGAATAACGCCACCTTCACCCGTATTAATCCACGATCCGCCTGCCATTTTTGCTCCAAAACCACTCGCTAAAATATAATTTTCTCCAATCGCACCGTAAGAAGTCGCAGATGCACCAAACATGCCATGTAGCTTCCACGGATATTTACGGTTCTCACCGACTATAATTGCATCATCTTCTTCGTACAGCCAAAGATTCGTTGTATCCGCTGTTAATTTTTCTCTTCTTGAAAATAACCCTTCTTTATGAATCACGTACTTTTTACCTTCCCGCTCTTGCGTGAGATTCACACTTAATTCCTCAGTTAATATCGGAAATAATGTATTAGCAATATAATATCCAGAAGCTTCAAAATCTCGTTTTGATCCAAAACCAAGTATTTCAGAGCGATATTTCGCTAAAAACATAACACTTTGAAAATCATAACGTGAGAAAGGCTTTCCATCCGTATCATGATCAAACCAATATTGTCGAAATTCAGGCCCTATCTTTTCCAGTAAGTAGCGCATTCTTCCTAAGTATGGATGTAATTTTAAAATAGAATGGTGTGTTCGTTTTTTTATAAAAAATGTAATGATAAAAAAGACGATTAAAAGCAACATTAAAAATAGTAATATACTAATAATAACGAGTAGCGTTTCACTCATCCCGCTTCCCCCTATGAAATTCCATAATAAAAGGAGAACACTCGATGTGCTCTCCTTTTATCTTTATTCATACTAACGTAGCAAGATGCTCTTTCACGTCATATTCAACTAAACTTTCAGCGTGTTTAATTCGATGAACAAAGTCTGGATTAGCAATTAACGGTCTTCCGAATGCCGCTACATCAATCGTTCCTTCTTGCAACGCTTCTTCGGCCTCTTTCGGATTTAAATTACCAACCCCAACAATCGTACCATCCCAATATTTTCTTACTAGTTGATGAAAATTCTTTCCATCAGCAATCTCTTGCGTATAATTCATCGTTGAAGGATGGATCATCGTTAACCCAACCTCTTTAAACATATTTATGAACGTTTCAATTGCAAACTCAGGATCTTCCCACATATAAGTAGGATTATCACCTTTGAAAGCAGAGAAACGAAGAAGTGTTTTATTAGCTCCAACAGCTTCTATTACAGCCGCCGTTACTTCTTTCATAAACGTTAACCTTTGTTTTAAATCACCGCCATATTTATCTGTTCGCTTATTCGCAAACTCATACGTAAATTGATCGATTAAATATCCGTGTGCACCGTGAATTTCTACTCCATCAAATCCAGCTTCGATCGCATTTTTCGCAGCTTGTGCGTATTGACCGATCACTTCTTGTATTTCTTCTAACGTCATTGCTGCTGGCGTATCAAACGGTTTACGAAAGCGTGGAACATTTCCCTCTGCAGCGATAGCCGATGGTGCTTGTGGCATTTGACCACCAATTATTTCATGATGACTCATACGCCCAACATGCCATATTTGAGCAATAATCGTCCCGCCTTCTTTATGTACTGCCTCTGTAACAGGTTTCCAAGAATCGATTTGTTCTTGTGTATAAATACCTGGTACTCCTGGGTTTCCTTTTGCTCTCGGACTAATGACAATTCCTTCTGTAATAATTAGTCCAATTCCATCCGCAGCACGTTTTCTGTAGTACTCCACTACATCAGCACCAACTACTCCAGTCTCATTATCTGCAAAGCATCTTGTCATCGGCGCCATCACTATACGATTACGAAGAGACCAAGCTCCAACTTGAATTGGATCAAACAACTTTGTTTCTTCAACGTTTTCAAAAAATCCCCCAGCATTTACATTTGTTCCTTCATAAATACTCGCTGCTTTATTACTTGAACTTGTCATTTTTCTTCCCCCCTAAAAAATCTTACTATAATCGCATCATACTTACTTTTAGATAGTAACGTCAATTTTTACGAATTTACAATAAAAAATTCGAATATCCAAAAAATAAAATGCTGTAAATAATATTAAAAAGGTTTCCTTAGGAGGAAACCTTTTTTTGTTGACCATATATGGCTGTCAATTCGTTTATCTCTTTAGTAAAAAACACCTTATCAATAGAAGTGAAAATGGTTCAGTATTCTTCTAAAAATAATAACTTATATACCTAAAACAATGAAAGCCCTACCTCTCTTTCATCCTTACGGCTCCTCGTCCGTGCCAGTGTGAATCAGGATTGCAAAAATCAAGTAACTATTTTATCGAAGTATTCAATTAAACTTCGAACATTCATAAATGAAATTAAAAAATAAAAATGGATTTGATTGTAGTAATAACAATAGAGGTAATGCTCTAAAAGTGGTTTGAAAGAGTTGAATGTCTTTGAAATGATAAATTTTCTATAATTATGTTCCCAAAAAATTCAAGATCTTTTTTGGGATATAATACATTATTTGTAATGAACCTTAACAAAAGCTTTTTATCTGATTTTCTGTGATACCTTCAATTAATCCCAGTTCACTAATCAAAAATTCATATGCGTTATCTAACATCTTCTTTTCGCTTGCATTAAGTGCTTTTTCTTTCTGTATACGCATTAAATCACGCACAACTTCAGCACCTTCTTGCATTTTACCCGTCTTTATTTTATCAGTGTTCAATTTATACCTTTGTTTCCACGTAAGTAATCTATCTGATTCCCCATGTTGAAAAATATCCATTATGTGTGCTAATGCGGTTATATCCGTAACTGGTCGTATATTCGAATTCAATATTCTCCCTGTTGGAATCATTAGTTCCATATTACTAGCCGACATTTTTATAACATAATACTGTTGTTTTTCTCCTGAGATTTCCTTCTCTTCTATGGCTTTAATTATACCTGCTCCCTGCATTGGATAAACAATGTTATCGCCAATTTGAAACAAATAATCCACCTCCATATATGGTAACCTTATCAAGTTTAACACACTTTTAGTTTTTTGGCAAAATTTTTATTTTATCATAAAATCATTTTACGCGTCAACACTTCAGAAGCAAGAAATTAAATTTACACAATACACTATAAAAATCGCAATTCCATTAACGGTTCCACACACATTCATTCTCCTTTAACACAAAAACACATCACTACATTTCAGTAGTAATGTGTTTTTGATAAGGCATAAATAAATATCTACTTTTCCGTCTATATACTAACCTGCTTACTAACCGTTTCCCTCGCTAAAAGAAAACTCATAATCACTTGCGCTGCTACTCTACTCGTCATATCTCTGAAATCAAGAGTTGGATCAATCTCTACTATATCCATCCCTTGAACGAGCGGTTCTTTACCAAGGAATTCAATCGCATCTAGTAAAGTCGTACTATCCATTCCACCAGGCCCAATTGCTGGACAACCTGGTGCAAACGCTTGGTCTAGCACATCCATATCAAGAGAAATATAAATAGAAGTCACACCTTGATTTCTTAATACTTCAATACTTTCCGTGATAATATCTTTTATTTCTCGCTCTCGTACGTCTTTCATTGTATACACTGTTACACCATGCTCTATTGCATATTCATGGTACGCACGTGCATTAGAAAAATTACGAATTCCAATTTGAACAAGTTGTTTCCCTGCAATGACATCATTTTCTAGTAAACTACGGAATGGTGTACCATTTGACGGGCCTCCATCATCTAAATTACGTAAATCATGATGAGCATCAAATTGAATAATTCCGACCTTTCCTTTACTGTTTGCAAAACCTGTTATACTCGGAAAACTAATCGAGTGGTCACCGCCAAGAACGATTGGTATCATGTTCGGGTTTACTTTCGTTACATGCCCAACTGTTTTCGCAATTCGTTTATGACTTTCTTTTATATCCGTCACATGCATCGTAATATCGCCGCAATCATATAAGACACTTTCTTTCATATCGTGTTCTTCTGTAATTGCATATGTGCTATATGCATCTAACATCGCACGAATTGTCTTTGGAGCAAAACTTGCTCCTGAATGACTAATAGATGGTTTAGAAAGGGGTGCTCCAATTAAGGCAGCACCGAATATTTCTACGCCTTCCTCCCAATCTTTAATCATCTCACTCCATTTTGTCACTTCACGATCAATAAACTTTGCATTTTTCTTTAAATAGTGGCCGTGCTCCACGATTGTTCACCTCTTGTATATGCAATATTACCATTCTTCCATACTGTATTCACATGACTTACGCCGTAATGATACGGTACGTAAGCATAATTGTAAGCATCCCATAAAACTAAATCTGCCTTACGACCAACTCTAATTTTCCCAGCTACATCATCGCGGTTAATGGCATATGATGAGTTAACTGTTACGGCATTCCAAACTTCTTCTGGTGTCATTTTCAGTTTTAGCATCGCAATGCTCATAATAAGCTGAATATTTTCAGTTGGACAGCTACCTGGGTTAAAGTCTGTAGCTAACGCAACTGCAACACCTTCATCAATCATTTTACGACCGCGAGCAAAACTTTCTTTATTTAAATAGAAAGTTGTTCCTGGTAATAAAGTGGCTACTGTACTCGAGTTTGCAAGCATTTCAATTCCTTTATCAGAAGCGCCAACTAAATGGTCTGCTGATGCTGCACCGATTTCTGCCGCTGCTTCCGCACCACCAAGAGGGTCGATTTCATCTGCATGAATTTTCACATCAAAGCCAAGCTCTTTCGCTTTTAATAAAAACTCTTTTGACTCTTCGACAGAGAACACACCTGTTTCACAGAAAATATCAACGAACTCCGCTAATTGCTTCTCTTTCATTTCTGGTAGTAGGTCTAACATCCATTGTAAAAATTCTTTCGATTTACCTTTATACTCTTTCGGAACTGCATGAGCACCTAAAAATGTTGAAACTAAATCGATCGGATGCTCTTTTTGTAATTGTGCTGTTGCCTCTAATTGTTTCCATTCCGTCTCATCATCTAATCCGTAACCACTCTTCGCTTCTACAGTAGTAACTCCGAAAGATAGCATACGGTCTAAATGGAATTTCGCTTTTTGAACAAGTTCTTCTTTCGACGCCTGTTTCGTTGCATTTACAGTTGAAAGAATACCGCCGCCTTTTTCCAAAATTTCTAAGTACGGAACTCCTTGTAATTTTAGTGCGATTTCATTTTCACGAGATCCACCAAATACAAGATGAGTATGCGGATCAACAAGACCAGGAGAAACCATTTTCCCGCCGCAATCAATAACTTCTTTCGCCTGAAGTCCTTTCGCTTCTTCCACTGTTCCAACGAAAGTGATTACACCATTTTCAATTCCAACCGCACCGTTTTCGATAACAGGAAGCGTGTTCATCGCTTCCCGTCTTAACAAGCCATCTTCTTGATCCATTGTTAGTAATTGACCGATATTTATTAGTAAAGTGTCCAGCATGTTTTCTCCTCCTTATTTCATCATTGGAATGTTAACGCCTTTTTCTTTCGCAGTTTCCACTGCCAAGTCATATCCTGCATCCACGTGACGAACAACACCCATACCAGGGTCAGAAGTTAATACACGCTCAATACGTTTTGCTGCTGCTTCTGTTCCATCTGCAACGATAACCATTCCAGCGTGAAGTGAATATCCCATACCAACGCCGCCACCGTGGTGAACAGACACCCAGCTTGCACCGTTTACACTATTAATTAATGCATTTAAAATTGGCCAATCTGCTACTGCATCACTACCGTCTTTCATCGCTTCTGTTTCACGGTTTGGAGATGCTACTGATCCACAATCTAAATGGTCACGACCGATAACGATTGGTGCTGATAATTCACCATTTGCAACCATTTCATTAATGATGCGACCAAATTTCGCACGCTCACCGTAACCTAACCAACAAATACGTGATGGAAGTCCTTGGAACTCAACTTGCTCACGAGCCATACGAATCCAGTTACATAAATGTTCATTATCAGCGAACTCACGTAAAATTACTTCGTCTGTTTTATAAATATCTTCTGGATCACCAGAAAGTGCCACCCAGCGGAATGGTCCTTTTCCTTCACAGAATAATGGACGAATAAATGCAGGAACGAATCCTGGGAAATCGAAAGCATTTTTCAAACCTTCATCGAAAGCAACTTGGCGAATATTATTTCCATAATCAAATGTAATTGCGCCTTTTTCTTGCATCGCAAGCATTGCTTCCACATGTTTTGTCATACTTTCTTTTGATAATTGTACGTAACGTTCTGGATTTTCTTCACGAAGTTTCGCTGCTTCTTCTAACGTGTAACCTACTGGAATATAACCGTTTAATGGATCATGAGCAGATGTTTGATCCGTAACTAAATCTGGCGTAATATTACGCTTCACTAGTTCTGGTAAAATCTCTGCCGCATTTCCTAACAAGCCAATTGAAATTGGTTCTTTCTTCTCTTTATACTCGTTCGCAACAGTTAATGCTTCTTCTAATGATTCTGTGTACATGTCACAATATCTCTTTTCAATACGACGATCGATACTACGCTTATCTACATCAATAGCAATGACAACACCGCCATTCATCGTTACAGCAAGAGGTTGTGCACCACCCATACCACCTAAGCCAGCAGTAAGTGTTAATGTACCTTTTAATGAACCATCGAAATGTTGACGAGCCGCTTCACCAAATGTTTCATATGTTCCTTGTAGAATCCCTTGCGTTCCAATGTAAATCCAGCTACCAGCTGTCATTTGTCCGTACATCATAAGACCTTTTTTCTCTAGTTCTCGGAAGTGATCCCAGTTTGCCCATTTCGGTACTAAGTTTGAGTTCGCTAACAGAACGCGAGGTGCATCTTCATGTGATTTAAAAATGGCAACTGGTTTTCCTGATTGAACAAGTAACGTTTCATCACTTTCTAACGTTTTTAATGAATCTACAATCGCCTGATAGCTTTCCCAGTTACGAGCTGCACGGCCAATTCCGCCATATACAACTAATTCTTCTGGTTTTTCAGCAACTTCAGGATCTAAATTGTTCATTAACATACGAAGTGCAGCTTCTTGCACCCATCCTTTCGTTTGTAACTCTGTACCTCTTGGCGCGCGAATTGTTTGTTGTACTTTTTCCATTTCAATCTCTCCCTTTTCTCATTTTATAGTGCTGCGTTTACATCTAATCTTTCTTTTATCGAATAATTCGTTTTTAACCAATGCGCAATATTTTCAATATCTGTTGAGAATATACGGTCATTTTTAATAGATGGCACCTGCTGACGACCTTGGTGGTAGAAGCTCTTCGTCACTGTACTCATGTTTTCAATCCCGCGATATTCTGCTGCTTGCATTGCACAAATCATCTCAATAGAAAGAACACGTCTTGCATTTTGAATAATTTGATGTGCATGGCGTGAAGCAATTGTTCCCATACTTACATGATCTTCTTGGTTAGCAGAAGACGGAATTGAATCTACACTCGCCGGATGTGCTAACGTTTTATTTTCAGAAACAAGCGACGCTGCAGCATATTGCATAATCATTGCACCTGACTGTAGTCCTGGTTCTGGACTTAAAAATGGTGGTAAATCATTTAATTGCGGGTTTACTAAACGCTCAATACGGCGCTCCGAAATATTTGCAAGTTCCGCCATTCCTACTTTTAAGAAGTCCATCGCAAACGCAATCGGTTGACCATGGAAGTTACCACCTGAAATTACTTTTTCTCCGCCATCAAAAATTAGCGGATTATCTGTTGCTGCATTCATTTCAATTTCTAATTTTTCTTTTACATAATTTAAAACTTGCCAAGAAGCACCGTGTACTTGCGGGATACAACGAAGTGAATAGGCATCCTGCACTCGTAATTCTCCTTGTTTTGTTGTTAATTTACTATCGTGAAGGATGTCACGAATTCTGCTCGCTACTTCCACTTGCTCTTTATAACCACGTGCTTTATGAACATTTTCATCAAATGCATCAATAATGCCTTGTAACCCTTCAATTGTCATCGAAGCAATTAGTTCAGCTTGATACGCCGTTGCTTCTGCTT
Organism: Bacillus sp. 2D03; assembly: GCF_003946765.1. Lineage (NCBI taxonomy): Bacteria > Bacillati > Bacillota > Bacilli > Caryophanales > Bacillaceae > Bacillus > Bacillus sp. 2D03. Next base: position 196,814 of record NZ_RPSJ01000010.1, read on the forward strand.
CTATATAAGAAAGAACTCCTTGTGCTGTCATCGCCTGCGTACCATTAATTAACGCAAGACCTTCTTTCGCTTCAAGTTCAATTGGCTCAAGCCCTTCTTCTGTAAGAGCAACCATTGCATGAACGCGTTTCCCTTTATAGAACACTTCACCTTCGCCTAATAATACGAGCGCAAGATGAGATAAAGGTGCTAAATCTCCACTCGCACCAAGTGAGCCTTGTTGCGGAACGACTGGATGAATTTTACGGTTTACAAACTCAAGAAGCATATTTACAACGAGCGGCCTTACGCCTGATACTCCTTTAAGCATCGTGTTCGCTCGTAAAATTAACATTCCGCGTGATACTTCTTCCGGGAATGGATCACCAATCCCGCATGCATGTGACTGAATTAAATTATGTTGAAGTGCCTTTACATCATCTTTTTGGATAAGCACATCACTAAACTTTCCAAATCCAGTTGTAATACCGTAAACGACTTTTCCGTCCTCTACAATTTTCTCAACTACTTCGCGGCACTCCGCTACCTTTTGCATACTAGTTGGACAAGCTGTTACACCTTCTCCTTCCATTAATAACTTCTTCATTTCTTCAACTGTCAATGTATGTCCTGTTAACGTAATCATCATTTTTCCTCCTTAAAAAGGCAAAAGGGGACCTTATCTTTTTAAGACAGACTTCTGTCCTAAAAAAGTAAGGCCCCCTTCTAACTAATAGACTATGGGCAAATCATATGTGATTAATTCCTAAACCAATCGCCTCATGCTCAGATCCTTTTACAGGTGCACCAATCGTTCCATATAATGCAACAGCAACCCATTCGCCTTCTTTTTTTCCGTCGTATGGTGTACCGCGCACAATCGCAAAACGAAGTCCTACTGTACGAAGAACGTCTGCTAACTGAATTTGACCTCTCGTCACTCCGTACAAAGCTTCCATAATTGCATGATAAAGTGCATGTGTTTCTCTGTAAACGTCTGTTTCAATAACTTGGTTGCTTTTAGCCGCTGTTTCCATTGCTGCGACAACCTTTTGCGAATTCATCGAACCCACTTTCCCCGTACAATACTTCCAACCTTTTGGAATGGATAATACAGGACTTTCATTCTCATCCGCAAGTGCCAACAGCATGGCCATACGACCAATTCGATGTGTTCCTTGAAGAAGCATGTGACTCTCTCATTTCTTTTGAATTATTTGAATATTACTTAATTTAAGAATATATGAAAACGTTTAAATCGTCAATAGTTTAAAATCATATTCAAACATTTTTTTCATCCCCCTATTTTTGTGTACACAAATGATTTACACAAAATTTCCAAGCATGCTATAGTCTCACTAACAGATGCAAAGGGGCGAAATTTCAGTGACAAAACGAAAAGATATTCATTTTCGAATTGAAGAGAAATTACTTAAAAGGTTTGAATCAGCACTCCATTACGAAGGTTTAAAGAAAACCGACGTATTAACACATGCAATCCAACAATTTTGCACAAAGGTGGAATGTGACAAAATGAATGATGTAAAACGTCAGTATAACGTTAGCAACCATTTACAAACACGCATCGACACACATACACATTACGAAGAAAAACACGTAGATTTAGATAAGATCGTCATTGAACATTTACAACTTCAAGGGGAAGAAAATATATTAGAGGTTGGGTGCGCTAGTGGAAAATTCCTTTCCCTTTTACAAACAAATGGTCATAAAGGCACATTAACCGGGTTTGATCAATCCGAAGCTATGCTTGCTGAAGCTGCTAAAACAAATAACTTAATAGAATGGAAACAAGGGGATGCTAGTAAACTTCCTTTCGAAACAAATTGTTATGACCTAATAATTGCAAGACATATGTTATACCATGTGAAAGATGTTGAAAAAACAATTCAAGGATTCCATAAAGTAATTCGTCCTAGCGGAACACTTTTAGCTACAACAAATTCTAGCGTTACACTACCTCGTATAGTTGAAATGTGTAACCGTATGTTAGACGCATTTGATTTACCGAAAACAACATCATCAGTCACTCCATTTTGTTTAGAAAACGGTAAAGAGATATTACAATCTGTTTTTCCAACTGTTGAAGAAACAGTTATTCATAATGCTCTCGTTTTTCATCATGCTACTCCGATTGTAAACTATATTTCTAGCATGTTTCCGTCGCTAAATATACCTGATAATACATACCTTCACGCGGAAATGAAGGTATGGCTAAAAGAAGAAGTAGAAAATGAATTATCACTTCATAACGGTATATGGCGTGACCCAAAAACGTTAGCCATTTATCGATGTCAAAAAGAAAAAAGCTAGCATTTGCTAGCTTTTACACGTTTTCTCGTAAAAGTTTCTCCATTACTACATTACCTTTACCACAATAAAAATCTGTATTATGTTCGTCTGCCACTCCAAAATAAGAGGCAATTGCTATTCCAAATGGTACAAATGCATGCCCTTGTGCTGTAATGATATTTGAGTGTTGCACAACTTCTTCATACACGAAATTTTCTACTGGAAAACAATCAAATTTTTGATAATCTATAGTCGCAGTATAAGAAATCCCTTTAAATAACCCTGCTTTTGCTAGTGCATACGGTCCAGCACAAATTGCCGCCACTAATTTTTCTTGTTCATGAAATTGACGAATGATTGAAAAAAGAGGTTTTGCATCTTCCAACTGTCCTTCTTCTCCACCTGGAATAAGTATCCCCTCATACTCATCTACACGTGCTTCACTTACTTCTATATGCGGCTGCACTTGCAATCCAGTTTCACTTATAACCAATTCTTTAGTTAAGCCCGCTGTAATGATTTCATATTTATTTTTCAGCAATGCCGTTGCTACTGTTATTTCAAACTCTGCAAATGTTGGGTATACAAATAAAAGTATTTTTTTCATAGCTCTCTCTCCTTTAACCAGTCCATAAAATATACCTCTAAATCGTCCACTGTTAATCTATTCGTGTCCACATAAGTTACAGGAAATTGTTTATACCAGTCTTTTTCAGTTTCTACTAATTTAAATTGCTCCGCAAACGTACTTCTGTTTCTTGTTCTATCATTATTTTTTCTATCATATACATTCTTTTTCGTAACATCTAAGTAAAAAATCACATCCGAACGGCATGCTCTTAATTTATATAATTCATCTTTCAATTCAGTTTCTATATCCCACTCTTCTCCTATAATCGTTGGATAAAAGAGTGTAAAAAACTCAATGTCTTCTGGTCCGCGATCAAAAATTACGACTGAATCTTTCACATTTTGAAACTCCTTTATTTTTGCTTCCATAAACATTTTTTGATTCATAATAAACCCTACTTTTGAATTCATATCTAAATTCAATTTTTTTCGCTTCTCTACAATTGGATATGGATTTTCATATATAACTCGAAACCCTCTCTTTTCTAACCTTTTTGCTAATGTTGTTTTTCCGCTAGCCATCGGCCCTTGCAGTGAAATTACGTATGCCACACCTCTCATTCCCTTACACTTTAGTACACCTATAATATACAGAATCTTGAAAACTCTCAACATTATATATATCATCTTGTTTCTTATTCATATCTAACTTATAATGAAAAATAGAGATTATGACGGACGCATCAATAATGTAAGCTTGGAAATCCAAGCTTACATTATTTTTTGCTTTCTCTTTTCTAATAAAAAGAGTATACTAGATTAGAACGTATGTTCTTAATAATTACATACAGTAAGGAGATAGAACAATGGTATACGACACAAAAGCAATTTCTTGGAATGAATCTTTAAAACAACTTCAACGCCGCTATACACACAAACAAGTTGACCGAAAAGAATTTGAGGATATTGAACTGATGGAATTCTTCCGCGATAACGACTACATTTCTTTACCTACACATATAAGCGGCCTATCAAAAACACGTTTTACTTCTTACTCTATTTTCACAACTGAAGATAAAGATCGTAAAGTTGGCACACTTATTATTGAGTATGTTGAAGACGATAATAATAATTTATGTGTTGAACAACTATACTTCGTTTAAACTATAACGCTTGGTCAAAATGACCAAGCGTTCTTGCTTTCTATGAATCTCACTGTATATAATATGAATAAAAGAAAACCGCTATCATTAAGGGGGGATATGCTTGCTCGAAGGATGGTTCAGTTGGTTCATTGTATTATGGACGGTTATTTTGTTAGGGCTTATGTCTATCGGTGGATACTTTATGTTCAGAAAATTCCTGAAACGATTACCAAAAGAAGACGGCATGTCCATTTTGGATTGGGAAGAACACTACATAAATAAAACGAGACATTTATGGGCTGATGAACAAAAACAATTGTTAGAAGAGCTTGTAAGTCCTGTTCCAGAACTATTTCGTGATGTTGCAAAATCAAAGATTGCTGGAAAAATCGGGGAACTTGCATTACAAGAAAATGCCTCTCAAATTACACAAGACTTAATTATTAAGGGATATATCATTGCCACACCAAAGCGTGATCATAAATTTTTAATAAAAAAACTACAAGAAAAAAAGATTGATTATTCTAACTATCAATCTTTACTAACAAAATACCCCTCATGAAAAAAAGATTGCTAACTTATAGCAATCTTTTTTAACTTACAGTTACAGATTTTACGGCTGTTAATCTAGCTTCTGCTAAATCTATTTGCAAACCGACCGCACTCGTATAAATCGTATCGCCTGTACCTGTAATGTTGACTTGTGTAGATGTCGTATTTGGTGCAATTGATCCTGTTGCATTTACATTTGTAATATCAAATTCAGCTCTCGCATTTGCATTTGTAGTTGTCCCCGAAAAATTCCGATCTGCAAAACTACCAATTGTATTTAAATTCCCGTTAATATCATTCACTTGCCCTCTAAAAAAGTTCCCCGATGGATTATTCGGTCCCGTTAATGTCACAGAGTTCAATTGAAAGTTATCACCTGTAAAATTTGGATCACCATTCACCGCCATTACAAAAGCTCTTGCTGTCACCGTCCCTGTAGCCGGTGTGAAAAATCCAGAAAGTATTTGTGGTGTACCTGATAATAAAAAACCTGGGAATAAACTCACATTTCTCATCGGGTATGAGGAATCACGATATACAACAATCAACGACCATCCTGCACCATAACCAAATGGCTGACGCGTAGGTAATCTTGTTACGCTATATCTACCTGCTGCTCGATTAGGTAACCCTTGTAGTAAAGATGTAACGTCTGCCGCTCTGTTATATACATTGGCTATAAAAGGTAAATTCGTCCCTTCTGATGACCATGCCGAATTAATTGTCACTTGTGTACTCGTTCCATCAGGCGTAACTAGATTTGGAGGATTTGGAGGATTCGCATCAACAACAGCAGTTGTAACAGCCGTATCCAATCCACCTGACCAAACAAGTAATGCAAAATCCACAACCGCCGTAGCTGGAACAATAGTAGTTGACGGATTTAATTCAGCCCATGATCCATCTAATGTCCAATCATTTGTCGTACCTCCAAATGTATTTGGATCAGTTGATGAGGGTACTCCTCCAAAAGTTAAGTCAGTATTTAATGTAATAAGTGCATTGTAAGCAAAATTTGTATTTGCAGTACCACGCATTCCTATCGTATTGCCTGTGTGCATCATAAATAAGTTATCATTTTTACCGTAAGCTTGAACAAAAGCCAATAGAACTCACTCCTATTAGGATAAAAATTTTCATTAACTTTTCCTATTATTTCAACTTACAGTTACTGATTTTGTAGCTGTTAAACGTGCCTCTGCTAAATCTATTTGCAAACCAACAGCACCAGCGTAAATATAATCGAATGTATTTGGGATATTAACCGTAGTAGAAGTGGATGCAGCTGTTAATACGCCATTTGCAGGTACATTTGTCACATCAAATTCCGCACGACGGTTAGTCGCAGAAGTACCAATTGGCATATTTCTATCCCCAAAACTTCCAACTGTATCTAAATTTCCTAAATAATTATTTACCTGTGAAGCAAAAAAGTTGTTTATTAAATTATTAGGTCCTGAAAGTCCAGTACCATTTAAGTTAAATCTATCACCTGTCGCATCTGTATCACCATTAATTGCCATTGTAAATACACGAGCAGTAACCGGCGATACAGCTGGAGTGATGAAATTTGAAATCGTCGCTGTCTCACCCAATGTAGAAATAAGTAAACCAGTATATAAACTAACATTCCTGACAGGATATAAATTATCACGATACACAACAACTAATGCCCATCCTACTCCTGTCCCTTGCGCTGGTGGATTTGCCGTTGGTATTCTCTCTACAAAATAATCTCCTGTTGCTCGGTTCGAAAGTCCCTGTAAAATACTTGTTACATTTGCAGCACGTGTATAAATGGTACCTTGAAATGTGCCGCTCGATCTAGTCTCTCCCCATGTTGGAACACTCGTAATTGTATGGATAACTCCATCTGGCGTTTGAAGAGTAGGCATATTATTATTTACCACTGTCTCTGTCACAGTTGCACTCAATGTTCCTTGCCATACTAGCATTGCAAAGTCTACAGTTGCTGTTGCTGGTACATCTGTTAATGAAGGATTAAGCCTTGCCCAAGAACCATTTAATGTCCAATCATTTGTCGTTCCTGCAAAAGTTAATGGATCTGCCGAAGAAGGAACTCCTGCAAAACTTAAACTTGTATCTCTTGTTATTAATGCATTGTACTGATAAGCCGTCGCTGTTGTAATACCACGCATACCAACTGTATTCCCTGTGTGTGCCATAAATAAAGAGTCCGTTTTCGTATATGTTTGTACAAAAGCCAATAATTCCACTTCCCTTCCATATAAAATAAATATTTATTCGCTATTTCATTTAATGCGAACAAGGAAAAAAAGTTACATTTGTATACGTAACGCAAAGAATAATTTAGGCAAAAAAAAAGCCTTTGCCTATTCCTATCCATATAAATTTGAATAGGATGCAATGACGAATTTATTTTATACTAATATTTTCACATAGTATTGTTTCTGGATGATTAAAATAATACTGTTTGTAAATATTCTATTCCTTGACCGGATTGAAATTTATACAGAAAGGACGAATCGAATGGCAATAGCAACAATAGGAAGTCGTTTAACCTATACAATCGTTGTCCAAAATACCGGAACACTTCCTGCCCAAAACGTTACATTTACAGACCCTATACCTGCTGGCACCACTTTTGTTCCAAACAGTGTAACTGTTAATGGTACTCCAACAGCCGGCGATCCTTCAACTGGAATTCCTATTAATAATATTCCTGCTGGTGGTTCTGTTACAATTACTTTTCAAGTAGATGTAACAAGTATTCCTACCCCACCTGTCGCCAGTAACGTAGCATCATTTGGATACGAATTTCAACCTGCACCTAACGCACCCACTATCACACGTACAACAACAAGCAATATAGTTGATACAGATATTTTCACAGCTAATGTCGCATTAACAAAAGCAGTAGATAAAACAATTGCTACGATCGGTGATACGATTACGTATACAATTACTGCTACAAATGAGGCTCCATTAGCCGCTAATAATGTTATCATTACAGACACACCTCCTGCCGGCACATCGTTCGTACCGGGTAGCGTTACAGTGAATGGTACTCCTACTACGGATAATCCTGCTACTGGAATAAATGTAGGAACGATTGCTGCAAACGGGAATGCTACAATTACGTTTCAAGTTCGAGTTAATACTCTCCCTACACCAAACCCTATTCCAAATAGTGCAACTTCAAGCTTTCAATATAATCCACCAAACCAACCACCAATTAACAGAAACTCTACAAGTAATATAGTCGAAACACAAATTAATGCTCCTATCATTAATCCGGCTAAAAGTGCAAACCAACAAATTGTGAATATCGGTGACATCATTACGTATACGATTACTGTCCCAAATAACGGTAATATTTCAGCAACAAATGTTTCTATCACCGATCCTATCCCTACTGGCACCACTTTTATTCCAAACAGTGTTACAGTTAATGGAGCGACACAATCTGGTGTAACACCAACAAATATTCCGCTAGGTACGATTCCTGCTGGTCAAACTACAACTGTCACATTTCAAGTTCAAGTCACTTCTCTTCCGGCTAACGGAACGATTACTAACGAAGCAAATATAACATTTACATCGCAACCAAACCCGTCTGAACCCCCAACGACAACTACGACAACACCACCTCCAACAACTACTTCTGTACAAACTGCAATTGTAAATCCAACAAAAACTGCTAGTCCACAAATTGCTGATATTGGTGATATTATTACGTATACAATTACTGTACCGAATACAGGAAACATCGCTGCGACGAACGTTATTGTAACTGATCCAATTCCAAATGGCACTACATTTATTCCGAATAGCGTCACAATTAACGGCACTTCACAACCAGGTGTAAATCCTGCTGGCGGTATACAAATCGGAACAATCGCTGCTGGTGCAAATGCTATAGTTACATTCCAAGTTCAAGTTACCTCTCTCCCAGAGAATGGCTTAATCCGAAATATCGGAACCACAACATTTACGTATCAACCCGATCCAACAAAACCACCTATTACAACAACAACCCCTACACCACCTACTACTACTCCTGTTAATACCGCTATTACAAATCCTGTTAAAACGGTGGATAAAACTGCTGTTGATATCGGTGATATTATTACGTATACGATTACATTTACTAATGATGGTACAATCCCTGCTACGAATGTAGTTTTTAATGATACAATTCCTGCTGGGACAACATTCATTCCAAATAGCGTAGTCTTAAATAATGCTCCCGTTCCAAATTCAAATCCAGCACTAGGAATTCCAGTTGGAACAATTAATCCTGGTGAAACGAAAACACTCTCGTTCCAAGTTCTTGTTACACAAGTACCTGCTGGCGGTGTTATTACAAACGAAGCTTCAACGACATATACGTATCAGCCAGATCCAACAAGGCCTCCTGTTACAACAACTGAACCGACAGCACCTACTACAGTCACTGTTAATACCGCTACGGTTAATCCTACAAAATCTGCTAATCGTACTTTTGTTGACATTGGTGATATTATTACGTATACAATTAGTTTACAAAATAACGGCACTGTTTCCTCAACGAATATTGTACTAACCGATCCTATTCCAAACGGTACAACATTTATTCCAAATAGCGTCACGATTGATGGTGTCTCACAACCTAACAGTAATCCTGAAAACGGTATATCAATCGGCACTTTAATTCCAAATCAGGCAAAAACAATTACATTCCAAGTTCAAGTTACAAGTGTGCCACCAAATGGCCTTATAGAAAATCAGGGTATTGTATCATTTAATCATATTGTTAATCCAAATGAACCTCCTGTTACAAAAACGACCCCAACTCCTAAAACAGAAACTCAAGTTGGCACTGTTGTTACTACGCCTACAAAATCTGCAGACAAACAAGTTGCTGATATAGGAGATACAATTACCTATACGGTAACTTTTACAAATAATGGGACAGTTCCAGCTACAAATGTAGTCGTTACAGACCCTACACCTAACGGGACTATTTTCGTTCCAAATAGCGTTACGATTGATGGCGTTTCAAATCCTGGCTCCGATCCAGAACTCGGAATACAACTTGGTACTATTTCTGTCGGGGAAACAAAAACAATCACCTACCAAGTTGTCGTTACAAATTTACCACCTGACGGGATAATTAGAAACCAAGCATCCTTCACTTATCAATATCAACCGAATCCGAGTGAGCCTCCCGTTACAACAACTACTACGACTCCAAGTGTGAACATCCCAATTAACAATCCAAATCCGACGACTACAAAATCTGCCAATCGACAAATTGCCGATATAGGAGATACGATTACTTTTACTGTAACATTCCAAAATAGAGGAACTGTACCCGCTACAAACGTTATCGTAAAAGATACACTTCCATCTGGTGTTTCATTCGTTCCAGGTAGCGTTGTTGTGAATGGAACATCAGAACTTGGAGAAAATTCCGAAATTGGTATACCAGTTGGCACTGTAAATCCTGGTCAAAGTATTACAATTACGTTCCAAGGTGTAGTAAATAGCATCCCGCCCGGGGGAATCATTAGAAATCAAGCAAATATAACATTCACATATGAGCCAAATCCGAATGAACCTCCTGTTACGACAACTATTACAACTTCTGAAACAGAAACGGCAGTTAATACTGCAACACTAAATCCACAAAAAACAGCAGATCTTTCCTTTGTTGCATTAAATGATATCATTACCTATACGCTCTCATTTCAAAACACCGGTACTGTCCCTGCTACGAATATAACAGTAGTGGATTCTATCCCTACTGGTACTATATTAGTTCCAGACAGTGTTACGATTAATGGTATTCCTCAACCAGGATCGAATCCAGCATCTGGAATTTCACTTGGAACTTTAGCACCATCCGAACGAGCGACCATTACTTTCCAAGTACGAGTAGTAAACATCCCTGCTAGTGGAGAAATACGCAATCAAGGAAGTGCAACATTTAATTATCAACCAGATCCAAACTTACCTCCAGTCACAAAAACAGAAACGACTCCCGAAACAACGACTCCTATTCAAACTGTAGTCATAAGCCCTACTAAAACCGCAAATCTTACGTTTGCAGAAATTGGTGATATCGTAACTTATACTGTCACTTTTACAAACCAAGGAACTATACCTGCTACAGGTGTAACAGTTACAGACTCTTTGCCACCTGGTACAACTTTTATTACTGATAGTGTTACAGTAAATACTATCCCTCAACCTGGTGTAAGCCCCCTTACAGGCATTTCTGTCGGTACTGTTAACCCTGGGGAAACCGTCACAGTTACGTTCCAAGTACAAATAAATGCTATTCCACCTAACGGGAAAATAGAAAATACGGCAGTTGTAACCTATATTTCTCAACCTAATCCTAGTGAACCACCTATTACAACGACGGAAACAACTCCTACTGTTACTTTACCGGTTCATACCGCTAACCCGAATCCGCAAAAAACAGTAGACCGTGAGTTTGCAAGTATTGGTGATACACTCACTTACACAATCACCCTTCAAAATTCTGGTAATATACCTGCAACTGATGTCATTATTACAGATTCTATCCCTACTGGAACTACATTTATTCCTGGAAGCATTACGATTAACAGTATTTCACAACCTGACTTGACCCCTGAAACAGGAATTCCAGTTGGCACACTAAACCCTAGACAAATAGTAGCTGTTACTTTAGAAGTACAAGTAACTGCTCTACCACCAAATGGTATTATCTCAAATGAAGCAAATGTCACTTACACATCTCAACCAGACCCTACTCTTCCGCCTATTACAACAACCACACCTACTCCAATTGCAGAAACAATTGTACAAAATGCAGAGTTAGAGTCAACTAAAACAGTAGATTTATCAGTTGCTAACATTGGAGATGCACTCACGTATACAATCACTCTTGAAAACATCGGAAATATTCCTATGACAAATGTATCTGTCATTGATCCACCACCAGTAGGTACACAATTTATTGTGGATTCCGTTACAGTAAATGGTATTTCACAACCAGGTATTGATCCAAGTATTGGAATATCTATCGGTACAATACAACCGAATCAAATAGTAACCATCACATTCCAAGTAACGATTACAAATATACCGCCTAACGGGGTTGTTACAAATGTTGGTTCAGTCAACTTTACATCTCAGCCTAATCCAAATGAACCTCCTATTACAGAAACAGAGACAACACCACCAGTTAATACTGAAATCATTAATAGTATTATTAATCCATCGAAAACAGCTGATCGAAACAACGTTGATATAGGTGATATTATTACGTACACCGTTACCTTCCAAAACTTACAAACTGTACAACTGACAGACATCGTTTTTACAGACCCCATCCCAACAGGAACTACTTTCATTCCAAATAGCGTTACAATTAATGGTGTACCAACTAGTAATCTTGACCCAGCTCTTGGCATCCCTCTGGGCACATTAAACCCTAGTCAATCAGTTGTTTTAACATTCCAAGTTCGCGTTGTTTCCATACCACCTAACGGAATTATTGTAAATGAAGCTACTATCACCTACACATTCCAACCTAATCCTGGAGAACCACCAGTAACAGTAACTACTCCAACGCCTCCTACTACTACAAATGTCAACACAGCAACAACGAATCCTACAAAATCCGCTGATAAAGTATTTGCTTTATTAGGTGACACAATCACTTATACAATCTCCTTACAAAATACAGGAACTGTCCCTGCCACGAATGTACTTGTAACCGATCCTATTCCAGCTGGTACTACTTTCATTCCAAATAGTGTAATGATTAATGACGTGCCACAACCAGGTACCGTCCCTAGTTCTGGAATTCTTATCGGTACATTAGAACCTAACACCTCGGCCGTCGTAACTTTCCAAGTACAAGTAACATCGATACCGCCGACAGGTTTTATTGAAAATCAAGGGACAGTTTCATTCCAATACCAGCCAGATCCTACTAGACCACCTATATCTATTACTACGCCTACACCTACTACAAAGACCCAAGTAAGTGAAGTGACTACTAACCCTAACAAACAAGCATCCCCTCAAGTTATTAATCTTGGTGATACTGTCACTTATACAGTTACGTTCCAAAATGTCGGAAATATAAATGCGACAGATGTGATTATTACAGACCCTACTCCAAGTGGTACTACTTTTATTCCCAACAGCGTTACGATAAATGGTATTTCTTCACCTGGAGCAAATCCAAATAGTGGTGTAAATATCGGTACTGTAACTCCAGGGCAAATTGTTACATTAACTTATCAGGTTACTGTAACTACACTCCCGCCAGACGGTATTATTAAAAACACTGCAACTGTCACTTACACATTCCAGCCAAACCCTAGCGAACCCCCTATTACCATTACAGATCCTACTCCAACTGTTGAAGTATCCGTTATTACACCTACACCTAACCCAAATAAACTAGCAGACAAACAAATTGTAGATATAAATGAAATCATAACGTATACCGTAACCTTCCAAAATCGTGGATCAGTCCCTGCAACTTCCGTTATAATTACCGATCCATTAGTAAATGGGCTAACATTTGTTCCAGGTACCGTTATAATAAATGGTATTCTGGATCTTGGAGCAAATCCTGTAGCGGGTATACCTGTAGGTACAGTCAATCCGAACGATACAATTACGGTTCAATTCCAAGCAAGAGTAACAAGTGTACCACCTGGTGGTATCATTCGAAATCAAGCAACTGTTACTTTCACATATGAACCAGTTCCTGGTGAACCTCCTATTACCATTACAGACCCTACTCCAATTAACACAACGAATGTAAATACAGCTATATTAAATCCACAAAAAAGAGCTACGCCGGAAACAGTTACACTAGGTGATATTATTACGTATACGATTTCACTCCAAAATACAGGTACCATTCCTGCTAATAATATTGTTGTAACTGATACAATTCCTGTCGGTACTTCGTTCATTGAAGATAGTGTTACTATTAACAATGTGCCGCAACCAACCGCAAATCCATCCACAGGCATTCCTATTTCAACACTTGCTCCTTCTGAATCCGCAACGATTTCTTTCCGTGTCCTAGTTACTTCAATTCCACCAAGCGGAGAAATTCAAAACCAAGGTAACGTTTCCTTCCAGTATCAACCTGATCCTACTAAGCCACCTGTATCCGTTACTACACCTACTCCTACTACAATTACCCCTGTAAACGTTGGGACTATCAATCCGATAAAAACCGCTGATAAATCCATCGTTTCAGTAGGTGATACGATTACATTTACTATCACATTCCAAAATGAAGGTACGATTCCTGTCACTGACATTTCTGTTACAGACTCACTTCCTGTCGGCACATCATTCATTCCAAATAGTGTCACAATTAATAACATTCCCGTTCCAAACGCAAATCCATCCACAGGCATTTTAGTCGGAACTCTTAATCCAACAGAATCCGTAACTATTTCATTCCAAGCACAGGTTGTTACACTTCCAGCTAATAGAATAATTACAAATATCGCGTCCATTACGTATACTTCTCAACCTGATCCTACTAGACCACCTATCACAACAACGACAACAACACCACCAATTACGATAGAAGTAAACCCTAATGAGCCAAACACATTTATTAAGACCGCAAATGTAAATCGTGTAGAACTCGGTGACTTCATCACATATACACTTACCTTTACTAACAATGGCGCTACTCATGCAAATAATGTACTCATTACTGATTCACTGCCTCCCGAAGTTACTTTCTATCCGAATTCAGTAACAGTAAACGGAGTAATACGTCCTGGAACTAACCCAACTATCGGTATTATTATTGGAACTGTTAATCCAGGTGAATCCGTTGTTGTTCGGTTTATCGTTCAAGTAACAGCAGAGCCACGAGACGGTCTCATTCGCAATACCGCTCGCATTCGCTATACACTACGACCTGACCCTACTAAACCACCAATTTCCGTTGACGAAACTTCAGACCCAAACATCATTACGTTTATCGGTCCATTCGTATCACCAAATTTAAATTGTTTTTTTGATGGCACACGGTTTATACGCCGAGGCTGGGACAGTGAGTGTTAGCACTATAAATAAAAAGACAGCGTCAAAAACGCTGTCTTTTTATTTGGTACATATACAGTTTTTAAGTTAGCTTCATATCTTTTTCATTATAAAAACCATCTTCTTTTTCCATTTCCTTCTGTAATTTCGTAAAGGAACGATACATTGCAATTCTCCATGACACAATCATCGCAAACGCAAGTAAGAAGAACATGCCACTAAGTTGTCCTAAATCAAGAGATTGACTTAAGTAGGTTTTAAATACAATCCGCACTACAAGTAATCCAATTAATATGAAAACAAAGGCTTTTGAACGCTTCAAATAAATCTCTTGTCCTCTAATTTCAAATTTAGATGTTTTAATAAGAAAAATAGAGAAAATCAAACCGACACCAATTGCTTCTAACATTTCTGCTGGAGTTAATCGAAATTCAGGAAAAACATACATCAATGCACCCGTACTCATAAAAAATGGTGGAAGTATAATTTTTTTCAATGTTGCAGGTTTCTTAGCTGCTTTTAAACGAATAAACATCGCACCGACAGCCATACAAACAGCAACGATACTTGATAAAAGAACTATGTTCATATTTTCTCATCCTTTTTTGTGGCTATATGCAAAATATACTTTCATTATATGCTTTTCCGTTAGTATTTCCAACATTTTCGCAGAATAATACTAAAAACCAGTAAAACCACCAAATAAACTTGAGAAATATACGATAATTTTCGTCATCCAGTTAAAGTATAGGAAGACACCCATAACAATCATAATATATCCTCCGACTTTCATGAAGGCCATACTATTTCTTTTAATCCAAGACATTTTCGTAATAAAGAATGACAGTACGAAAAACGGGATTGCAAATCCAAGTATGTAAGCAATCATATATATCATTGCTGATTCTGGATTTGTTGCTGCTAATCCAATTACAGACACTAGAATTGGTCCGGTACATGGCGTCCATCCTGCTGCAAAAGCTAATCCTATTAGTACTGATCCAAAATAGCCACTTGGACGATTTTTAAATGTAAATTTACGGTCTTGCATTAAAAATTTCGGCTTAAACACCCCGACAATAATTAAGCCGAACACGATGATAAATATACCACCTAACTGTCTGATTAAATCTTTATAGTCAGTAAAGATTCCTCCAATAAAACTTGTACCAAATCCAATTGCAATAAATATAATTGAAAATCCAAGTAAGAAAAACGCTGTATGTATCATACTTCTTTTGCGAAGCATTGCATTTTCTTCTTTCAATTCAGAAACCGACATACCTGTTATGTACGATAAAAATGCCGGGTAAAGCGGTAAGCAACATGGGGAAATAAATGATAAGAACCCGGCGCCAAACGCTAAAAAAATACTAATATCTTGCATCATTCCACTCCTCTCCCTAAATATTGTAACAAAAACACATAAAAATACTATGAACAATTCGTGAAATCACTTTTACAACGTGGCAATAAGAAAAACCGCACTTCCTCACAGTTTCTAATAAAACGTTTTCATTTCCTTCTATTATATAGAAAAAAACCAAATGGATTATAAAACTCCTTTAATTGTTATTACCATAACAAAGGTAACATAGTTTCTCAAATAATTAGCACGTTACTAGTACGTCTATATACATATTGGTTTAAAAAATATTTTTTTCAAATGCTATCTCTATACAATGCAAAGTTTATTTTATAATACTTCTACTATTAAAAATTTCAAGATTATGCATAAATATCATACTTTTATTATTATTCTATAAAATGTCATACTTTTCTTTCATTTGACCCTTTATTTCTAATTTTGTATACTTCCCTCTAGTTATATATTTTCGATACGGAATAACTTCATATAGATGGGAGGAATTTTTCATGCTTCGTTATTCTCTTTTAGTTTTATTAGGAGCGTGTAGTTATGGAATTTTAGCTATTTTTGTTAAGCTTGCATATGCAGAAGGATTTTCACTTGGAGAGGTAATTGGCAGCCAATATTTGTTCGGTTGGATTATTTTGCTTGCTATTACACTTCTATTTTCTAGACATCGCGTTCCTTTAAAGCAAGCATTACTTTTATTCGTTGCAGGAACATCTGCAAGTTTTACCGGAATTTTTTATTATGCTTCATTAAAAACTGTACCAGCTTCTATTGCAATTATTCTTTTATTCCAATTCGTTTGGGTCGGAATTATCATTGAAGCAGTCGCAACAAAAACATTACCTTCAAGAGAAAAAGTTATTTCTGTTATTTTCTTACTTGTAGGGACATTTTTATCAAGTGGTTTACTTGAACAATCAGTAGGTGCTTTCGATACGACTGGGGTCATTTTAGGTTTATTATCTGCTGTTACATTCGCAACATACATTTTCGTAAGTGGAAAAGTTGCTGTTGAAGTACCTTCATTACCGCGCGGTGTTCTCTTAATGACTGGTGCTTTAACTTTAGTCATGATTGTATTCCCACCAACATTTATTTTTAATGGTGCCATTTCTCAAGGTCTTTGGAAATACGGTTTAGGATTAGGAACATTTAGTATCGTTATTCCATCTATTGCCTTTACAATCGGGATTCCAAAAATCGGTTCTGGCTTAGCGACTATTCTTGGTGCAGCGGAACTACCAGTTACAACAATTATGTCAGTATTCGTTTTAAAAGAGGCTGTACTATCTTCACAATGGTTCGGTGTATCACTTATTTTAATTGGGATTGCAATCCCGCAAATTGCATACGCAATGCGTGGACGTTATCGTAAACATCATACGCATAAAAAAGTCGCAGCATAAAGTGAAACTTTAATTAGTTGAACCAATCGGACTGCCCATTAATACAGGATAAACGAGAGAGGATTTTCATTTGAGAATCCTCTCTTTTATTGTTGTATACTTATGATAAATATTTTGCTGAAGAAAGAAGGCATACTACATGGTATCTATTTCAAATCAACTAAAAGAAAAACTTATTTCCATCCGTCGACATTTACATGAGTATCCAGAACTATCATATGAAGAGTTCGAAACAACAAAAGCAATAAAAAATTGGTTAGAAGAAAAAAACATTACTATCATTGATTCCAATTTAGAAACAGGAATTATCGCTGAAGTGTCTGGTAATAAAAACGGACCAATTGTAGCAGTTCGTGCTGATATTGATGCCCTTCCTATTCAAGAAGAAACACATTTGTCCTATGCATCTAAAGTACGAGGGAAAATGCATGCTTGTGGACACGATTTTCATACAGCTGCTATTTTAGGTACTGCTTTCTTATTAAAAGAAAGAGAATCTTCCCTAAATGGAACGGTTCGCTTCATATTCCAACCAGCTGAAGAAAGTAGTAATGGCGCTTGCAAAGTTATTGATGCTGGACATTTACGTAATGTGCAAGCGATTTTCGGCATGCATAATAAACCTGATTTACCAGTAGGTACAATTGGCATTAAAGATGGTCCACTGATGGCCGGAGTTGATCGATTTGAAATTGAAATTCACGGAGTTGGTACACACGCGGCTGTACCAGATGCTGGAGTAGATCCTATTGTCGCATCCTCTCAAATTGTGATGGCACTGCAAACAATTGTAAGCCGAAATATAAGTTCATCTCAAAATGTAGTTGTTAGTGTTACAAATATTCATGCAGGAAATACGTGGAACGTGATTCCTGAAAAAGCTACGTTAGAAGGAACGATTCGCACATTCCAAGCTGAAACACGTGAAAAGATTCCAGCACTCATGGAGCGTATTATTAAAGGTGTATCTGATGCATTAGGTGTAAAAACGAAATTCCGTTTTTATTCAGGTCCTCCTGCTGTTCACAACGATAAAGCTCTTACAGACTTATCTACTCAAGTTGCCACAAAGATGAATCTTAATATCATCTCGCCTAGTCCGTCAATGGCTGGAGAAGATTTCTCATTTTACCAACAGGAAATACCAGGTTCATTCGTCTTTATGGGAACGAGTGGTACACATGAATGGCATCATCCTGCTTTTACAATTAATGAAGAGGCACTGCCTATAAGTGCAGAATACTTTGCTTTACTAGCCGAAAGAGCACTTAAACAATTCTCATAAAAAAAGCCGTTCAAAGTGCATCTCAGCACCCTGAACGG
This sequence comes from Bacillus sp. 2D03, assembly GCF_003946765.1. Classification (NCBI taxonomy): domain Bacteria; kingdom Bacillati; phylum Bacillota; class Bacilli; order Caryophanales; family Bacillaceae; genus Bacillus; species Bacillus sp. 2D03. The sequence continues at coordinate 215,533 of NZ_RPSJ01000010.1, forward strand.
CTTTTCTTATTAAGTTAAATCACGTTTTAAAAACACAGTATATGAAATACATAAAAATACGAACAAATAAAGTAACAACATACATGATGCAAACGGGAATGTTACTCCATCAATAAAACTTCCATTCTTTGAAATACTATATAAATCTGTGTTTGCTGGCAATAAATATTTCGCCCAGTTATATCTAGTGGCTGCTAATAGCGCAATATTGCCTGATAAAGCAAGGAATAGTGAAATACCAATTGCACCTCCACTAGATCTCGTTAACACAGAAATCATAAATGCAAACGATGCGTACACAACCGTTGGTAACCACGATAAAACATAATATTTACTTGCTTCTACAAAAATGTTTTGTTTTATTATATTTCCATCTTGGAAAATAAACTCACTCCATGCAGGCTGTTGGAATTTATAAATAACAAGTCCACATAAAGCGGAGAAGATCATATTAAATATAAATAATAAAGCTGCAAATATAACGATTGCTAAAAATTTTGCTGTTAAAATTTTAAAGCGACTCGCTGGTCGTATCGTTAAAAATTTATATGTTCCCCAGCTATATTCATTCGCAAAAATTGTACTTGCATACACGAGGATAAATGGGAGCAAAATTGGAAATACGATAAAACCTGTATCTCTCATGAAAGAAAGTGGAGAACTGCTTGCCGGTGCTGTATCCGTATCTAAATGCTTCATCTTAAGCTGGTATTCTTTTACAAGCTCATCCCCTGATTTTTCTGCTAAAATAGCTTCTTTTTTCATGCCAAGCTTTTTCTCAATTTCTACAGTTCGTTCTGTATAATCTACTTTCCATCCTTTTGTTTCCGGTTCAAAATACTTTACCGTAACCCATCCTAATCCGATTATTAATACTGCAATAACTGCAAATGGAATAATCGTTCGCTTCCGCTTAAATATTTTATACAGTTCGTTATATACTAAATTAAACAATATCTTTTCCCCCTGTTAATTCTAAAAATTGCTCTTCTAACGTTTTTCTTTCTTCATATACACGATACACTTGAATATTTTTCTCAAGCAATGTACGAATAACATTTGGGATTTCTTCATCTTTTACATTAATAAGTAATTCATTATCTTTTACTAAAACATCATGCCCTAATATTTCTGCTGCTTTATTCGCATCATCTACACGTATACGGATCGTCTCCATCTCTTCGCTTTGGCTATGCTGAATATTTTGCGTAGCCACATATTGCCCGTGCTGAATAATGATAACTCTGTCACACATTAATTCAACTTCTGAAAGTAAGTGACTTGATACAAGTACAGCTTTTCCTTGTTCATGTGCAATTTTTTTTATGTACATTCTCATTTCATGTATTCCACTAGGGTCTAATCCATTTGTCGGTTCATCTAGTATCAGCACATCTGGATCGTGAATAAGCGCCTGAGCGATTCCTAAACGTTGTCTCATGCCGAGTGAATATGCTTTTACTTTACGATCAATTACTTGTCCCATCCCTAACAATTTCACTACTTCATCGATACGTTCTTCGGTCACATTACCATTCATTCGTCCGAAATATGTTAAATTTTCATAGCCGCTTAAAAAAGGATAAAATTCAGGTGTCTCAATTACCGCTCCAATTTTCGCAGCGGTTTTTTCGAATTGCTGTTTCACAGATTGACCATCAATCCATACTTCACCTTCGGTCATACGGATCATACCAACCATCATTCTCATTAAAGTCGTTTTTCCAGCACCGTTTGGTCCGAGTAAACCGACAACCTCGCCTTTTTTCACTTCAAAACTAATATTTTGTACAAGTGTCTTTGATCCGATTCGCTTCGTTAACCGATCGACTTTTACAATTGATTGTTCATTTGTCATTCTATACAACCTTTCCTTCCCATTCTTTGTCAGGTCTTTTCACTGTAACATGATTATTTTTATGTGTAAAATAGAAAAAAGCATGATTTCTCATGCCCTTTCTTTAAACCGCAACGAATTTTCATCTTTTAAACTTCGAACAAATCGATAACATTGCATCATCGATATTAAAACGACAGTCATCATAATTATACTAATAATTACAACTGCATATATTGTAATTGGCGCACTATTTATTCCTTGTATCCCTGCGACTTTCATAAAGATAACCGTGAATAATTTCAAAAATAGCATCCCATTAATTAATCCAAAAACAAATGCTGCTCCATAAATGAATAATTGCTCCTGACATAATACACATAGTACCTCTTTTCTTTTCATATTTTCTGCTACATAAGATATAAACTCCTCCCTCCTCACATGCAAAAGGGAGTACATCATTTTATATGTAGTAAAAATACATATGAAAATTAGTACAATAAAAAGTGTGTAAAAATACATTTGAAATACAAATGCATCCCCTACTTTCAAAATAGCTCCTTCATTAAATTGTAACGATATCATAAAAAACAAAATCATAGTACTCATAGCAATCCACATAAATTGCTTCATCCTTTTGGTAGCAAATGTTCTAATATTTTTTCTCGCTAACCGACATAAAGACATAAAATTCTTCCCCTACCTTATTACATACGCATTCTATACTACTAGTGTATAAAAATATGACATTTTAAACATCGCACTACAATCGGAATTTCTTCTAAGTCTTTAGTCCTAGAAAACGAAATGATAAAAATCACATTTAGAATATAATTGTAAAAAGGAGGAGATTGCATGCGTATAAAATTACTATTAATCTTGTCTTTATTATTATTCACAAGTTGTAGCCAACTAAAAAACAATGAAGTTGCCATTGTTGAGCCATACAAATTAACAACAGAGCAGGCTTCTATTTTACAAATGACTCCTTTTCAAGAAGGAAATAGCATATTTTATAACGTTACGCTAAAAAATGGGAAAGATGAAATAAATGCTACGATTGATTATTATAACAATGGTAAAAAAACAAAAGAAATTGCTAATATAGCTACATCACATTTTTCAAAAAAGAAAGTAAAGCTTTCTTTTTTACCACCACATTTCCAATTCGATAAAGATATACAAGAAAAAAGGCAGTGGTATATGAATATTGATGGTGGTTCAACGCTTGTTCATGAAGAAGCACCACCAAGCGTAAATAGCTCCGCAACTACTACAATCCCATCTATAAAAAATTTAAAATACAATCAAAAAACAACTTTAGCTGCTGTAATCCAAACAAGTAAAGAAACTGTAAGCGTTCCTACCATTGATGAAGAAACAGGTATTGATCTACTCTTAAAAGAAAATGAACACGTTTATCTATTTAGTATCGAGCTAAAAAAAGAACAATAAAGCGGAAATGCAACTTAAGTTGCATTTCCGCTTTATTGTTTAATAAGGTGTACTTTTATGGATTTGAATTAAATCCATTTTCTGCTACTACTATTATTCATCTTCTACTTCTATTCTTTTCTTCTCTCTTGCAATTTTTAAAAACTCTAGCAACTCTGGATTACTATTCATTTTTTTATAAGCCACTGACATTTCTGCAACAAAATTAGAATCATATAACTCTTTATATACAACTTCTGTTTTATATAACTTATTTGCCGACACGGGTATTACTGTAATTCCAATCCCTGCTGCTACAAGCCCCATAACTGTTTGATACTCTGTTGCTTCTTGTACAATACGCGGACTAAATCCAACTTCTCTGCAAAGAGATAAAATTGTATCATACAAAGCTGGCCATACTGGTCTCGTAATAAATACAAACGGCTCATCTCGTAAATCTTCTATATGTATTTCATCTTTCTCTGCAAGTGGATGTGCCTTTGGTAAACATAAGGTGCAAGATAACCTTTGAATTGGCTCTAATTCTAATAATTGCGTTGGAATTGGTGGACGTAAAAAGCCAATATCGATACGGTTATCATGAAGTGCATGAACTTGATCTGGTGTTGACAATTCATGTAATGCAACAGACACTCTCGGAAATTTCTTTCTATATTCCCTAACAATTGATGGTAAAATATCATATATCGCCGCACCTACAAAACCAATTGAAAGTGATCCTACTTCTCCCCTTTGCGCACTTTGTGCAACTTCTACTGCTTTTTCAATTTGTTCAAACGCCTTTTTTACTTCTTTTAAAAACATTTCTCCTGCTTCTGTTAGTTCAACCTTTCTTTTCGTTCTTGAAAATAATGTAACTCCCATTTCTTTTTCTAATTGCTGTATTTGTTGACTAAGTGGTGGTTGTGTCATTTGTAAACGAGCAGCCGCCCGTCCAAAGTGTAACTCTTCTGCCACAACAACAAAATATTGCAAATGCCGTAATTCCATTTTTGGACACCCTTTTCACTTTCGATTAATATGTCTTATATATTAATAACATATAATTTATATATTAGACAAATATTTTGAATGAACGTATAGTAGAAATTGTTAATTCTTTTTTACAATTTTTATGTAACAAAAGAAAGAGGTGGTTACTGTATGAAATGGTGGAAGTTAAGCGGACAAATTTTATTACTATTTTGTTTCGCTTGGACAGGTGAATGGATTGCAAAACAGGCACACCTCCCAGTTCCAGGAAGTATAATCGGTATTTTCTTATTATTAATTTCATTAAAATTTAACCTAGTTAAAAAAGAATGGATACAGGACGGAGCAGATTTTTTATTAAAAGAACTTATTTTATTTTTCATCCCTTCTGCAGTCGCTGTCATACGTTACAGAGATACACTAACACAATATGGAATCGATCTCATTTTAATTATTATGATTAGCACTCTTTGCGTTACCTTAGTTACAGGACTTTTAACAGAATTGCTACTAAAGCGGAAAGGATCAACGCAATGATCGGATTTCTTTGTTTACTATTAACACTATTCACATATTGGCTATCAAAAAAAATGTATCAACGCTGGAATTGGAGTCTACTTTCTCCTCTTCTCGTCTGTCCCATTATTTTAATTGCTTTATTGCTCGGATTAGATACACCTTATGAAACATATGAATCTGGTGGTCATTGGTTAACTGAATTATTAAAACCCGCAACAGTTGCTTTTGCATGGCCAATCTATAAATACTTTGATTTATTAAAGAAACATGGAATGGCTATCTTACTTAATGTCATTGTCGGTTCGTTTTTATCAGTCATTACTTCAGCACTACTAGCAAATTATTTTCAAATTGATTCATCACTAGAACATAGTTTAGCGCCACATATCGTAACAACACCAATCGCAATGGCTATTTCAGAAATGATTGGTGGTATGTCACAATTAACTGCTGTATTTGTCGTTTTAACTGCCTTAACAGGAGCATTGCTCGGTCCTTCTCTCATACGTATTTGCCGTATTAAAACAGCAATCGCAAAAGGTATTATGTTAGGAACGAGCGCAAATGGAACCGGTACATCAAAAGCATTCGAAATCGGTCCTGTGGAAGGAACAATCGCAAGTTTATCCATGCTTTTAACAGCAGGCGCTAGTTTAGTTATCGTTCCGCTTTTCTTGTCTTGGATACATTAAAGAAGCAAGTATTTACATACTTGCTTCTTTATCTATATATCGGCACAGCAATTCATAATCCTCTGGAAAAGCTAAACACAATTGTTCAACTTCATGTATCCCTTTCCAAGCAATTTCATGTATTAACTCATCAGGATCTTGGATTTTCATATTACCGCCTATTTGTTTAACAAAATAATAATGGACATACACTGGAACACCGTATGTAATACCCTCTTTTTCATATATTTTATTTACAACTTCCACATTGTAACCTGTTTCTTCCCAAACTTCCCTGATACAACATTCTTCTAGTGTCTCTCCCTTTTCAAGTCCTCCACTTGGGACAGACCACCTTTTTTCTTCTCCCTCTTTGCCCTGCAGTACCATTAAAACTTCCTTTCTTTCATTTACACATACCGCTGCACTACCTATCCATCTCTCCATAAACATCCCTCCCCTACTAAAATTCGCCCTCTTTTTTATTTTCCCCTTGAAAAAAAGAGGAAAAAAATAAAACAATGACGAAAGATTACATCAACTTCATAGGCAATCCCTTCTTAGAAATTAAAACTGGAAGGATGAAAATATGATTTCTAATTATGTTGTGGAATGTGTCTTTTGTGAAGAAAATCGAAAGCCTCGCCAAGCTATTGTCACAGTTCCCGCGACTACTCAGCTACTAGCCCTTGAAAAAGTGCGCGCGGAATGCAAACGTCGCTTCGGAAAAACTGTATTATTGCAAACAGAAATTAAAGAAGAAATAATTTTCGAACAAAAAGAAAGCTGACCATAAATTGGTCAGCTTTCATATCCGATCATATTTTCACATGAAGATTAGGGGCATCCTCTTTAAGGATCGGGATTTTCCCATTATGTACGTTCCATAATGGTCATCGAACAATATATTTCTATACAATTAACTATTGAATAGAATAGGGCAAAACTTGTTCGCATTTTTAGAAAAGGGATAGGGATATAATTCAAGTAGTACTTCGAATACTCGAACTTTACACTCATAATATTAAAACAAATCCTTTTATATGGGAAATATGAATTACCTACATAATTCATTCGTAAAATATATTAATAGTTTGCTATATTAATTTTATCCTGCTATTTGTAAGCAGTAACCCCCTACTTATTATAATTTCACTTTATTCCATCAATAGCATACATCCAGCTAAAACCGGTGTCATAATCATCGAAAACCTCAAAAGCATTCGCGGTGCATAATTTGTAAACTTCGCGCCAATGTATGCCCCTAACATGGTCCCAATTAATACTTGCAATAACAATATATAATCTAAATATCCTTCCGAACTATATCCTAGCCCTCCTCCAATTGCAATCGGTAATATAACAAGCATTGTTGTCCCTACAGATTGCTGAATCGTTAGTCCAAATAGAACCATTAATCCAAGCTGAATAAACGGTGCAGAACCAATCCCAAATGAACCAGCCATCATTCCAGTAACTAATCCAAGGCATATACATTTCAACAAGTAGTTCATGGAAAACTCTTTATGCTTATATAAAGATGACTGTTCTTTGTTTTGGAACATAATTAATTTAATAAACATAAAAATTGCCGATAAAAATAACATCCCAGCTGTAAACCAATGAAGAAGATGTGCTGGTATAAGTGAACCAAATTTAGAACCAATATAAGAGCCAATTGCGCCAAATCCCCCAACAATCCCGCCTATAATAAATGCAACATTGCCTTCACGGTAATGACTGACAACACCTGATAATGTCGTAAATGCCATTGCAGTTAAAGATGTTGCAAGAGCAACATGAATAGGAATATGAAATACTAAAGTGAGTATCGCGATAATAAACCCAGCTCCTCCAGCTCCAACAAATCCTAATAAAATACCCATTACTAACATTGTTATAATAATTGCCACAGACTTTCCCTCCAGTAACACAATTATCCATCATATTTATCCTTACATACAAATAAAAAGCATCCTAGACGGATGCTTTTCATTTCAAAAATATGTACTTAATCTTGATTAATCAAAATAACCGCTGGACCAGCTACTACTACTCCAGCTACTTCTATTTTTTCAAATTCCTTTACTGTAATAGATATAACTCCTTCTCTTTCCATCAATTCTTTACTCAGGACATCAGTCGGGATTGCTTTCACCGTCTTACCTCCTTTTCATTTATACAATATGATAAAGTGAAACTTTCATCATTGGGTTTTTGTCCGTACTTATTGATTATTAACGCTCACCAATCGGGCGAATAATCACCCAATGCATCTATATATATGCATCACCTCCGCTTTCATTCCTTATTCCACTCAAAAACCTTCTCCCCCTTCCGTGACATATTGAAAAATAAAAAAGAAGCTATAACATATAGCTTCCCTCTACGTTTCTTTAATCTTTATGCACCGTATATTCCATGACTTTACCATCTCTATCAAATTGTAAAATAAGCTGTTCGCTATCTATTGGAATAAAGCCACGTTCAGTCCCAAGATAATACAAAGTGATAACTCCTTCTTCCCCACTTCTCGTTTCCGTTGGGGCTCCTAACAATTGTGTAATTTCTTCATTTGATTTCCCTATTAATTTATATTTTTGTAATAGATCATCTACCATATGTACCCGCTTATCTGCATGATTTAACCATCTATTTTGATTAAACTTTGATGTATATTCATTTACACTTAGTTGTACAGTGCACACTATTAATGGTATGAGTGCTACTATTAAAACCCCCAACATTTGCTTCTTTTCTTCATTACGATTTTTAGAAACATATAAAATAACCCTTTGAATCATAACTAATAAAACAAATGGTATGAATACTACAAAAATGCTCCTTACACTTAAGGGTATATGGACCCTATCAATGACGAATATAAATACAATGTACATTACTATATACAAACAAAAATAGACATATAAAATGCCACGTAGCATAGCGTTCAGAAAGATCTCCCCTTTTAACTCACAATATAATTCATCAGGCTAATCATTTCTCGAATCTGTTCTAATTCTTGCTCTGTATATACTACTTTCCCTGTTAAGATTTCATTTCTAAAGAACATTACAATTTGCTCCCGATCTTTTAATCTAGGTGTTTCCTCACTAGAAAGGTCTACTATTGCTTTTCCATTTTTATTATAAAAATATACAACTGGTTTTACCTTTTCTTTTATACTATTAGCCTGCATTTCATTCAAACAATTGTATAAAATTTGAGATAGTTTCTTCGCCTTATATACTGGATTCCCTTCATTTTTCACTTGTATAGTTGATGAATCTTTACCTACTATATATTCAAATGTTTCTTCTTTATCAACTTCTTGTTGATACTTACCCATTTCATCAATCATAAATGAATATATACCAGCATTTTCTTTCGTTAAACCATGAATTAATTTCTCGTTCCATTCTTTCGTCTCCAGTAGATAAATACCAGTTTTGCACAAGATAAGATGATGGATTCGATTATCGTTTATTTCACTATTATTTTTAATAAAAACATTCGGCATGACTTGAAATTCAGCATCTAATATGATGCCTTGCTCTATGAATCCTCGCTTCATATAATGTAATGTTTCGTACGTATTCATTTCAGCACCGTTTTTAGTATATTCTCGTAAATTTGCAATTAATTTTTGAAACATATGTATTTCGTTATTATGTTTATTTTGCATTTCACTACGTTCTTTACTATGCTGCACAGCTAATTGATTTTTCATCATACGCATATTTTCAATTTCTCTATTTGCACTTACTTGTAAATCATTGTATTTTTTCTGTTCCATATTTTTTAAATTATTTTGTTGTTCTTTATGCTCTATCACCGTAGCTGCAATTTCATTTTTATACGTTTCAATCGCTTGTTTCTTTTCAAATTCTACTTGCTGACTCTCTGATTCTAACTGTTTATTTTTATAAAACAGCACAAATACTACAGCTAATAATATTAAAACCGCACCTATTAGCACATAATTCATATTTTTACCCCTTTATTTCATTTTCGATTATTTTTTATAAATATATCTACTATAGTATACTATGGTTTCGATATAGACTTTGTAAAAGTTGTATATTTTTAATAAAAGGCACCTCTGACGGGGCACCTTTTATTTTCACTCTATTGTACACCATACTGAATATAACTCGGATCGTAGTATATCCATTGATTTGTCCCTAAGCAAAGCCATCCATCTTGCTTACTCCATACTCGATACGATTCACCATGATGTAACTGTCTTATAACATTTCCATTTAATGATGGAGCATCACGCAAATTTACATTATCACCAGTAATAGTCGCCACATAATGTTTATACTGAATATAACTCGGATCATTATATACCCACTGATTTGTCCCTAAACAAAGCCATCCATCTTGTTCTCCCCAAACTTCATATGTTTCGCCACGATTCAATTGGCGAATTACACTAGACTGCAAAGATGGTCCACTTCTCAAATTCACATTATCTCCATTAATTATAGCAACCCCGTACACTGGAGTTGCATTATTAGGCGGGGAAACATTACCTCCACCACTTGCTCCATTCCCTTTTAAAGCTTCTAATGAAACTGCAGCTGATACATCACAATTTCCTACGCCTGAAATTTGTCCAGAATCTGTGTACTGCCACGCTGTCCACGCTGTCCATCCACCCGCATCAGCAGGCGGTGTACTCGAGTATTTAGCAATCCAAAGCGGTATATCACTTAATCCGCTAATTCCGAACTCATTAATATACCAAACTCCTGTATATAACATTACATCTTTTCCAGTAGCCTGTTTCACATAATTTATGAAGCTTCTTGCCCAATTCGATATAGCGTTACCAGTTAAATTACTGTTGCTCGGATCTGTTGGTGATTCTAAATCCAGAACTGGCATTAAGTCTGTCTGGTTATTTTGTAATATACTCACAAAATATTTCGCCTCTGAAATTGCATCATTTTGTTCTGGGCGTGCAAAATGGTATGCACCAATTAATACATTCGCATTTCGTGCTGCTTGTACATTCTTAGTAAAAGTAGGATCAATGTAGTTTACACCTTCTGTCGCTTTTGCATACGCTGCTGGAATTCCAGATGCCTTCACTGCATTCCAATCAATATTCCCTTCCCAATGAGACACATCAATAAACGTAACATTTGAACCTGATCTGTTTTGCATATAAAATCTCCTATCAATTTTTTTACTTCGTATACATACAATATGTACAAGTTTCATAAGAGGACACAACATTTATGCTATAGAAACAAAGAGTAAACATATTTTGTATACAAAATAAAAAAGACCTTGTATTACAAGGCCTTTTGCAAACTCACTTTATTTTGTAGCAAGTACATATTATAATACAAACCTTGCTCACTTAGTAATTCTTGATGTGTTCCTCTTTCTACTATCTCTCCATCATGCATCACAAAAATTTGATCTGCATCTTGAATTGTAGATAACCTATGCGCAATGGCTATCGTCGTTCTACCTTTTCGCATTTGTTGCAACGCTGTTTGAATAGCCTCTTCTGTTTCTGTATCGATATTAGCTGTTGCTTCATCTAATACTAATACTTTCGGATTCGTTGCTATCGTTCTAGCAAAAGCAATTAATTGTCGTTGACCGCTTGAAAATGCTGCACCTCTTTCTACTACTTCTGTTTCATACTGTTTTGGTAACTTTTCAATAAACGTATTCGCTTGCACAAATCGAGCAGCTTCTTTTACTTCTTCATCCGTAATTTCTTCATTATACATACGAATATTTTGCTTTACATTTCCAGCAAATAAAAATGCATCTTGCAATACGAGTCCTATTTTCTTTCTAATTTCTCGTTCTTCAAATTTTTCTAAATCTACACCGTCTATTACAATATTTCCTGACTTAATATTATAAAATCGCATTAACAAATTCATAATCGTACTTTTTCCGCTACCAGTATGCCCAACAAAAGCAACCGTTTGCCCTTGTTTCACGTGAAATGATACATTTTTTAAAACGTCACGCTTTCCATCATATGAAAAAGTAACATTTTTAAATTCAATATCCCCATCCACAACTTGAGGATTCTCATTGCCTTTTTGAACCGGTGCTAAATCTTTCTCGTCCATTAAATGAAATACACGTGATGACGAAACAAGTGCCTGTTGGAAAAAGGACAATTTCATCATCATCTCATTTACAGGTTGGAAAAAACGATGTATATAGTTAACAAAAGCATATAAAACTCCTACTTCAACAGGGCTCTTTAAAGCATCAATCCCAAATAAACCTAGTACTAACGCAATAGCTACAATATGCACTAAATCCGTAGCCGGTCGTAAAAGTAATGCGTCTAACTTCAAAGTACGTCGCCCTGCACTATAATGTTTATTATTCACTTCTTCAAACTCTTTTCTCATACGTTTTTCTTGTCTGAACACTTGAACAATATTCATTCCTTGTATGGACTCGTTCAATTTTGCATTTAACACGCTTAATTGATTACGTACTTCTAAATAAAAAGCTGCACTTTTCCGGCGATATAATACCATAATCGCAAACATGATCGGAATTAATACGAGAGAAAATAGCGCTAATTTTACATCTAATAAAAACATCGCTATTAAAATACCTACTAAAAAGACTACATTTTTCACAAATGTTGATAATACACTAACATAAAAATCTTTAATCGCTTCCGTATCATTCGTTATACGAGATACGAGCGTACCAATTGGCGTACGATCAAAGAAACTTAATGACAGCTTTTGAACATGTTCATATACTTCGACTCGCATATCTTGAACAATCTTAAAAGCAATGTTCTGAAAGTACAATAGATTTAAATACGTAAATAATACTTTTAATAAATGAGCAACTATGTAAATTACAAATAAAGTAACGAGCGCTGATCGTTCAAAATCCCGCGGTACTAGGTGTTCATCGAGGAATTGTTTAATTAAAAAAGGCCCCATCATTTCCGTTACTGTCGCACCAACTAAAAAGATAAATGCTAAAGATAGCAACCCTTTATATGGCTTCATATAAGAAAGCAATCTACTTAAATCACTTCGCTTCTTCTCTACCATCATACGCCTCCTTTCTCGACTAAAGCTTCTAATTGCTGGCTTTCATACATTTCCTTATACCAGCCGTTTTCCTTCATTAATTCCTCATGTGTACCTCTTTGTACAATTCTACCTTCATCAACAACAAGAATAAGATTGGCATGCTGAATTGCACTTAATCGGTGTGCAGTAATAATCGTCGTTTTCCCTGCTCTTTCCCTCTTTAAGGCACTTAAAATCGTCTCTTCTGTTTTTGCATCTACTGCTGATAAACAATCATCCAAAATTAATATTTCAGCATTTGTTAATAAAGCACGAGCAATAGAGATTCGCTGTTTTTGACCACCAGATAACGAAACACCTCTTTCCCCTACTACTGTTTCATATCCTTCTGAAAATTGGAGGATGTCATTATGAATACAAGCAATCTCTGCAGCTTGGGTAATTTCATTATATGTAGCATCCGCCTTTCCAAAGGCAATATTCTCACCAATACTTGCTGAAAATAAAAAATGATCTTGCGGCACGTATGAAATGGCAGAACGGACACCATGAAGTGTTATATCTCGAATATCTCGCTCCCCAATTTTTAATTCACCATTAAAATGATCATACTCACGGATTAAACATTTTAATAAAGTCGTTTTCCCTGCGCCTGTACGTCCTACAACTCCTAGCGTTTCACCCTTCTTCAAATCAAAGTGAATATCGTTTAAATGTAACAATTCATTTTTCTTATACGAAAATGAATCAACGGCAAACGAAACATTACCGCTCGCTATTGTATGTACAGCATTTTCGCTATTTACTACATCTGATTTTTGTGAAAGAATTTTTTCTACACGGTCATATGAAGCACGCCCACGCTCCATAATATTGAATAACCATCCAAACGCTAACATTGGCCAAACAAGGGTACCTAAATATGTCGTAAATGTAACGAGATCACCTACTGTTAATTCACCTCTTACAACTAATACCGATCCATAACATACTGCGATTAAAAAAGAAAATCCAACGATAAGAGAGATTGTCGGATCAAATAACGAATCAATACGTGCAACTAACACATTTTTATGTACAACATCTTCTGATTTTCTTCGAAACGCCTGCAAATCTTCTTTCTCTTGTCCAAGCGAGCGAATCACTTTCATTCCACTCATACTCTCTTGCACTTTATCATTGATTTCCGAAAACGATTGCTGTGCTTTATGAAACCTTTTATGTAATAAAGTTCCATAATAATTTGTCGAAATAGCTACAATCGGCATTGGAATTAAACTTAATAATGTTAACTTCCAACTAATTGTAAAACCCATCGCTACGAGTACACATCCTCCGACAGCTAATGAGTCAACAAGCGTCAAAACACCTGCTCCAGCAGTTTGCTGGATCGCTTGAATATCATTGGTCGCATGTGCCATTAAATCACCTGTTCGATTTGACTGATAGAAAGATGGACTCATCTTTGTAAAATGTTCATATAAATTTTTTCGTAATTGGCGAGCTAATTTTAATGAAGACCCGAAAATCATAATACGCCATATGTAACGTAATATGTACATCGTAATACCTACAATTACTAATAGTACAACCCATTTTAGTAACTTATCGGTCGTCAATGTTCCATCATTAATTTCATCTACAACGATTCCAATTACTTTTGGTGCTACAAGTTCTAAAAGTGCAACGCCAAACAATAAAATAATTCCAGTTATGTACGCTCGTTTTTCTTGTTTAAAAAACCACGCTAAATTCATAAACACTTTCATTTTTTTCCTCCTCCCTTAAAATGAGCGATGTTTTCAGTTTACCAAAAATACAGAATTTTTAAAAGTTTTAAAAACTATAACTAACAAAAAGAAAGACACTCTTAGCGAGTGTCTTTTAGCGCTTATTTCATTTGTTGCTTGTTCATTGCGCTCATCATTTGATTGATTTTCTTTTGGGAAGGTTTTTGTCCCATTTGCATCATCATCATTTTTAACATTTGTTCGTTAATTGGTGGATTTTTTTGTAAGTAATTCATCATATATTTGCGGGCAATGAAAAATCCTAACGCCACGCCTGCTACTAGTGCTACTACGCCCACTAGAATACCTAACCAAATTGGCATATATTTTCCTCCTTCATGTTGTCTACCTTACAGTGTACTAAAACCTTTTCAATAAGACAAGATACAATTCGACATTTTTTACACATATGTTCGTACTTGTTTTAGAGGATTCAGCCATCCGTACTTTGTATTTTCATAATCCATAGCTAAAAATGTTAATTCACACTTTCTTAACACCTCAAAGAATGTCGTTTCCATAGAGACATTTCCAGAGGTATTCATACGAATATAGTGCGGTTTCACCATTATTTCGCCGTACTCCGCTCCCGTATAAAGTGTATGTGTATGATGTGTTCTATCATATTTACCAAGAACGCGCAAAGCTTGTTCTAATTTATGATGAATTTTCATTACTTGCAATGGCATCGTTATATACATCATTTGCTTATATAACACTTTTTTCTCCGAAAGGGACCCAGATTCTGAAAATCGAGCAAATAAATCAAAAAACAAATATTCACGACCAAAATAAGCTTTCGCAATATCCTCTTGAATTAAATACAATTCATACGTTTTCATTTTTCCACTCCCAATCTGGACAACCTTTTCTCTTCATTATATATAAGAAAATTTGCAATGATTGTCTGACTGCGGAGAGATAAAAAACTTTTTCTGTCGAAAAAACTCATTTACATAGAAAAACCTCTCCATGCCGGAGAGATTTTTCTGAAATCATTAAAGCATTTCTTTTACTTTACGAACAACGTTCTCTACAGTAAATCCATA
This sequence comes from Bacillus sp. 2D03, assembly GCF_003946765.1. Lineage (NCBI taxonomy): Bacteria > Bacillati > Bacillota > Bacilli > Caryophanales > Bacillaceae > Bacillus > Bacillus sp. 2D03. The sequence goes on from NZ_RPSJ01000010.1 coordinate 230,881, forward strand.
CTCTTCCATAATCTTCTCACCAGGAGCAGAAGCACCGAATGTATCGATACCTAACACATCTCCTTCAAGACCTACGTAACGGTGCCATCCGAATGTAGCACCCATTTCGATTGCGAAACGTTTTGTTACTGCTTTTGGTAATACAGATTCTTTGTACTCTGCAGTTTGAGCTTCGAAGCGATCCATAGATGGCATGCTGACAACAGCTGCGTCAACGCCGTCTACTGCTAATGCTTTTTGAGCTTCAACAGCTAGGCTTACTTCAGATCCAGTTGCAAGTAAGATTACATCAGCCGTTTCTTTCTTGCTTGCAGAAACTACATATGCACCTTTTGCTACTTTTTCATACGTATCATCTTTTGCACCTTCTAATGTTGGAAGGTCTTGACGAGTTAATACTAAAGCAGTTGGTTTGTTTGTAGATTCTAAAGCTAGTCTCCAAGCTGCAACAGATTCGTTACCATCAGCAGGACGGATAACAGAAACGTTTGGCATTGCACGAAGCGCTGCTAATTGCTCGATTGGTTCATGCGTTGGACCATCTTCACCAACAGCGATACTGTCATGTGTGAATACATACGTTACTGGCAATTGCATTAATGCTGCAAGGCGAATTGCTGGGCGTAAGTAATCAGAGAATACGAAGAACGTACCACCGTAAGTTTTTAAACCGCCATGTAGTGCAATACCGTTCATTGCTGCACCCATTGCGAACTCACGTACACCGTACCAAATGTTTTTACCGCTGTAATCATCTCTTGTAAAGTCTTTTTCATTATTCATGTATGTTTTGTTAGAACCAGCAAGGTCAGCAGATCCACCGAAGAATGATGGCACAGACTCTGCAATTGCATTAATTACAGCACCAGAAGAATTACGAGTTGCTGCTTTTGATCCTAATTCATAAGTTGGTAGGTTTTGCTCCCAACCTTCCGGAAGTTGACCGTTCATTGCTGCTTGGAATTCGTTTGCTAATTCTGGGTATGCTTGTGCATATTCACCTAGCATCGTGTTCCACTCTGCTTGCGCAGTTTCACCAACATCTTGTACTGTTTTACGGAAGTTGTCATATACCTCTTCTGCTACGTGGAAGTCTTGCTCAGCAGTCCAAGCATATGCTTCTTTCGTTAATTTTGTTTCTTCTACACCAAGTGGAGAACCATGTGAAGCTGATTTTCCTGATTTGTTTGGAGAACCGAAACCAATTGTCGTTCTTACTTCAATTAGCGTTGGGCGTTTTTCGTCAGCTTTCGCTTCTTCAATTGCTTTCGCGATTGCTTCAATATCGTTTCCATCCTCAACACGGATTACTTGCCATCCGTATGCTTTGTAACGATCTTCTACACTTTCAGAGAATGAACGATTTAAATCGCCATCTAATGAAATATCGTTTGAATCATAAAGCACAACAAGACGACCTAATTGTAAATGAGCAGCTAATGAAGATGCTTCAGCAGAAACGCCCTCCATTAAATCTCCATCACCACAAATAGCGTATGTATAATGATCTACTACATTATACGCATCACGGTTATATTTAGCAGCTAAATGTCTTTCAGCCATTGCCATACCTACAGCAGTTGCAATACCTTGTCCAAGTGGACCAGTCGTTGCATCTACACCAGCTGTATGACCGTACTCAGGATGTCCTGGAGTTTTGCTTCCCCATTGACGGAAGTTCTTTAAGTCATCCATTGTTACATCATAACCAGATAGGTGAAGTAGGCTGTATAATAACATTGAACCATGACCTGCAGATAATACGAAACGATCACGGTTAAACCACGTTGGGTTATTTGGATTGTGTTTCATAAATTGAGTCCATAATGTATAAGCCATTGGTGCTGCACCCATTGGCATTCCTGGGTGACCAGAGTTTGCTTTTTCAATCGCATCGATGGATAATGTGCGAATCGTGTTGATAGAAAGTTGTTCGATTGAATGTGACATGCTATTCTTCCCTTCGCTTATATTAGTAAACGTTTTATACATTTATATGATAGCTTCCCACGCAAGATTATACAACATGTATCGACAAATATGTTGATATTTTTTTGATTTTTTATAAAAAAATCAATGTTTCCGGGAATGTATGGGCATTCAATATGACATACTTTTTCATTATTTTTATTTTAAAAAGAAAGTGAATTATCTGTATATTTATACAAATTTCTTCTATACTTACTTTTTTAAATACGTTTTTAAAAACATAAAAAAGCATCTAACTTCGATGCTTTTCAAATAAGTTAAACAATCCGTTTCCGAATCGAACTTGAAATCCAATCAATTATAATTACCATTAAAATGATACCTAATAAAATAATCCCAACACGAGACCAATTCCGTGAACTCAGCGCAAAAATTAAAGGTGTACCAATCCCTCCTGCTCCAATAACCCCTAAAATCGCAGCGGATCGTACATTAATTTCAAATCTGTATAACGTATACGATAGAAAATCCGGTAACACTTGTGGTAACACTGCATACCAAAGTATTTGAAAACGGTTTGCTCCTGTTGCTAGTAACGCTTCCGTCGGTCCTTTATCTATGTTTTCAATTCCTTCTGAATATAGTTTCCCTAACATTCCAATAGAATGTAATCCTAAGGCTAATACTCCTGCAAAAGAGCCTGGACCAACAGCTTTTATAAATAAAAGAGCCATAACTAATTCAGGAAACGTACGAACAAAACTAAGTACAAATTTCCCAGATCCTGAAGTTAATTTTCCACTCCTCATATTCGTTGCCGCCCAAAAGGCAAACGGAACAGATAAAAATGCAGAAATAAATGTACCTAATATCGCAATTGCCAACGTATCAATTAATCCATGTAATAAATCTTCACCATCTGGCAAAGATACATACGACCAGTCTGGATTCAATATCCCTGTCATAATTGCTTTCGTGATTTCACCTGCTGTGTCCTTTATCCCCTCTAATGGCACTCCTGAAAAGGCCCATGCATATACAACTGTAAGTGCTATTAAAATAATCCAGCGATATATACTCGGTTTCTTCGGTTTTTGCACAATCATCGTCGTTCTATTCATTATAGTTTCTCCCGCAACAATGTACTAATGTAGTCAATTAACAAAACAACAATAAGGGTATAAATAATTATAGAAGCAGTTTGTTTATATTGTAAAAATCCAAGTGTACGATCATAATATAATCCAATACCACCTGCTCCTACTAAACCTAAAACAGCTGCTGCACGTACGTTCACCTCAAATGTATAAAGAACATAGGAGACAAAATGTGCTTTCACTTGCGGAATTACCCCATAAACAATCCATTGCACCTTATTAGCTCCTACCGCTGTCATCGCCTCTAACGGACCTGGATCAATTGATTCAATTGACTCATACAACAATTTCGCCACAAGCCCAATTGAGAAAAACGTAAGAGCTAAAATGCCTGGAAGTGGTCCTATTCCAAAAATAGCTACGAAAATAGCCGCCAATAATAAATCTGGTATCGTTCGTATAAAATTTAAAATCATTCGAGCTAGACTGTATAAAAATGTGTTAGTAAACACATTACTTGCCGCAAACAGTGCAAGTGGAATAGCTAAAATCGCTCCTAAAGTCGTCCCAATAATCGCCATACGTATTGTATCTAACATTGCTGTTGTAATAACTTGAAAATAACTCCAATCTGGCGGCACCATTTCTTTTAACAAATCCATCATATTAGGAAAACCAACTACTAGCTTTGAAAATGATGCGTCGACCTGTATACTACTTCCCCACAACAGTAAAATGACTAGAATAAACGTTAACATATGTTTTAACTTACTCGGCGGCTTCGGTATCGATTTCGAATATATCGTTACGTCACTCATTTAACTGCCACCTCTAACAATTCATTTTTCTGTGCTACATCTCCATAAATTTCAGCAAATTTTTCATCTGTCGCCTCTTCTACTGAACCATCAAAAACAATTTCTCCTGCATGTAATCCAATAATACGTGTCGCATATTGCCTAGCTAAATCAATAGAATGCAAATTCACAATTGTTGTAATTCCAAAATCTTCATTGATTTTTTTCAAATCATTTAATACTTGCTTTGTCGTAAGTGGATCTAACGATGCAACAGGCTCATCTGCCAATATGATTTTTGCTTCTTGTGCCAATGCTCTAGCTATTGATACACGTTGCTGTTGTCCTCCTGATAATTCATCAGCACGTGCATATGCTTTTTCTAAAATATTCACTCTTTTTAACGCTTGAAATGCGAGCTCCACATCTTCTTTCGGAAACAAACCTAACGTTGTACGTAATGTGGAATGATATCCAATACGACCAGCTAATACATTTTTTAATACTGTTGATCGCTTTACAAGATTAAAACTTTGGAAGATCATACCGATATCCCGGCGCATACGCCTTAATTCTTTTCCTTTCGCAGCAGTAATAGACTCACCTTCAATAATGATTTCTCCTTCGGTAATCTCATGAAGACGATTTACGGATCTGAGAAGTGTAGATTTTCCAGCTCCAGACAGCCCTACCATTACAACAAACTCACCTTTTTGAATTTTCAAGTTTATATTATTCAATCCTTTTGTACCATTTGGATACACTTTGGAGACATTTCGAAACTCTATCACACATCTTACCTACCTTCTATGTATTCAAAACGGCAAACTAACTGAAAACATCCCCTTTCAGCTAGCTGCCATTTTCATATGTATTATTGCGTTTTTACTTTCTTCCCATATTCACGAACGATATCAAATTTACTATCATCAGATTTAACATATCCTTCATGTGAATATACTTCTTTAATGATTTTGTGACCTTCCTCATTCTTTCCAATTTCAATGAAAGCATCTTGTAATTTCTTGCTCCACTCTGCATCTAAATCAGATCGTACAGAAATTGTATCGTTCGGAATTTTCTCAGTAAATTTCACTATTTTCGTTTGATCAAATATATTCGGATAATCTTTTTTTACAATATTACGAGCATCTTGGAATACAACAGCTGCATCTACGTCACCATTTAAAAGAGCAATAAGCGACTGATCGTGACCTTTTAATGTAACAGGTTTCACATCTTTTAACGGATCAATTCCCTCTTTTAATAGAACAGCTGCAGGCCATACATACCCTGCTGATGATGTTACATCTTGATAACCAATCTTTTTACCTTTTAAATCTTTTACACTATTTATATTAGAGTCTTTTTTAACAACAAACTCAGATTTATAATAATCTACTAAATCTTTTGTAGGAGCTCCTGTTTCATCATCTACTCCAAAACGTTGTGCTTGTAAAATTACATTTGCAGCCTTCTTTTCATGTGCTAATACGTACGCTGTTGGCGGTAAAAATCCTACATCTACTTGTTTAGATGCCATCGCTTCTACAATTGTATTGTAGTTCGTTGAAATACTAACTTTTACTGGAATATTTAACTTATCACTTAATAGCTTCTCAAGCGGTTTTGCCTTCGCCTCTAACGTATCTGCATTTTGAGAAGGAACAAATTGAACATTTAAAGTCTTCGGTACATACCCTTTTTTCGTATCTTCATTTTTACTTGCACTTGACTCTTTCGTCCCGCAGCCACTTAATAATCCCGCTGCTAGTACAACTGTTGTGCTCATTGCAAAAACTTTTTTCAACATATTAATGCCTCCATTTTTCATTGTTATAAAATAACCTTTCATAAACATGAAGAAATATATCACATATTTTTACAAATAATTGATTATTTACAGAATCTTTACACATTCTATACACTCACATTAAAATTCTCTTCACATATTTGATATGATGAATTGGAAGATAACAATAGAAAAGGTGAGTCATATTGGAACAAAATCAAACTGTAACTTTAAACATCTTATTAACAAGCGATATACATGGCACTGTTTATCCTATTCACTACCAAGATAACTCCCCAGCAGAACTTGGTTTAGCTAAAATTTCTACTCTTATAAAAAAAGAACGTTCCCAAAATAGAAACGTTCTTTTAATTGATAATGGCGACTTTATTCAAGGAACACCATTTACTTATCATTATGTTACATACGAAAAAAACAAAAAAAACCCAATGTCCTTATTAGCGAATTACTTACAGTATGACGCTGCAATTATCGGCAATCATGAATTTAATTACGGGATGGATATATTAAATAATGCTGTGACTACTGCGAACTTCCCGTACCTATCAGCAAACATTTTAGATAAAAACAGTAAAAAACCTTATTTCGGAAAACCTTATATAATCAAACAGATTGAATCCAATATAAAAATTGCTATTTTAGGGGTAACAACACATTACATCCCAAATTGGGAACAGTCCCATCACATTAAAGATTTACTATTTGAAGATGCATTAAAGACTACAAAAGAATGGGTTTCTTATATTCGCGAACATGAGAAACCAGATTTACTAGTCGTAGCGTATCACGGGGGAGTTGAACGAGATTTACAAACCGGGGTACCGACTGAAGTGTTAACAGGAGAAAACCAAGGATATGCAATGTGCCATGAAATTGAAGGCATAGATATTTTATTAACAGGCCACCAACACCGGGAAATTGCTCACACAATGGCTAACGGTGTAACAATTTTACAGACCGGATGTAATGGAAACTCAGTTGGAAAAGTAAAAATAACATTCGAAAAAACAAAACATAAATGGGTGAAAAAAGAGAGGTCTTCTGAATTATTATCTGTACAAGGAGTTGAGGCTGACCAAGATGCACTTTCATTGGTAGCCGATTACGAAGAGAAAACACAAAAGTGGCTTGATCAACCTATTGGAATCATTCAGGGAGATATGCAAATTTCAGATGCTATGCAAACTCGTTTGCATGATCATCCTTTTATCGAATTCATAAATAAAATACAGATGGATATAGCTAATGTATCAATTTCTTGTACAAGTTTGTTCCATAATACATCTCCAGGTTTCCCGGAACATGTAACAATGCGTGACATCGTTTCTAATTATATTTATCCAAACACATTAAAAGTAATTAGAATAACTGGAGCAGATATAAAAAACGCTCTTGAACTCTCTGCTTCTTATTTCACATTAAAAACAGATGGATCCATCACCGTAAGTCCTACCTATATAGAACCAAAGCCACAACATTATAATTATGATATGTGGGAAGGGATTTCATACGTATTAAACATTTCAAAACCAATTGGTGAAAGAGTAGAATCTTTACAGCATAACAGTGCTCCTCTTAATATGAATGAAGAATATGACGTTGTAATGAATAATTATCGTGCAAGTGGCGGGGGAAATTTCTTTATGTTTCAAAATAAACCAGTAGTAAAAGATATACCCACAGATATGTCTGAACTTATCGCTAATTATATATTGGAACATAAAACGATAGAAGCAACAGTTAATAACAACTGGAAAGTTATTAAATAACGATTTTTACAAATAAAAAAGATGGGCTTCGCCCATCTTTTAATTTAATTTTGCATTATCTTGCTTTTTTAAAGCTTTTAATTTCGTCGGTGTAACATCTGTACCTTCTTCGTTAACAACTTTAATACCTTTAAGTTCGTTTAACATATTTTGACGAAATCCTTTTAAATATTGTTCACGTAGCGATTGACGCTCACGTTGCTCTTCTTCAGTTAAACCTTCAGCTTTTGCTTTTTTCGCTAAGAAGTTAATGCGTTCAACGAGTTCGTGATTAATCATCTCGAATCCCCCTTCTAATCAAAACTGATTATTATCATACAATAGTTACTCTTCTTTATCAAGCAATTGCTTCGTATACTCTACATATCTACGATGTACAGTCGCCTTTGAAACATCATGACCAAATCCACGTAATGTTGCTGCAATTTCTTCAAACGTGAGTTCACTTTTTCGTAAACGTACAATTTCCTCAATTGGCACTTCTTTTTTCTCTCTTCCTACACTTAAATGACGATTTTTTAAATTATTTTCTGGACGATAACCTTTTTCTACTGCACGTTGCATACCTCGTTTAATTTTCAAATTATGAATCTTTCTTTGATATTCTTCAACAATACCAATAATATCTAATACCATCGAATCAGAATCCGACAATTGTAATTCACCATTATGTGTATGCGTATATACTTTTATGCCTTCTTTATGTAAACAATGCATTAATGCGATCTTCGCATTTCCTCTACCAAGGCGCGTTTCATCTTGTATAAGTAACACATCGATTTGTTCGTCTCGAATTGTATCCAACACCTCTAATATACCGTCACGTTCAATTGTATATCCACTAGCCTGCTCTTCAATCACCTTAGTAACATTCATTTGATAGCGCTCAGCTAAATGCAATAATTCATCTTTTTGACGTAATAATGATGTTTCTTGCGCTTCTTTCGTTGTACTCACACGTGCATAAATAATTGCATTCATTTTGAACCCCTCTTTCTCCCTATTATTTCCCTATAGTGTAACATAAATCCGCCATTTGTTCGAACTTATGTTTGTAGAATGTTTTTTCACATGTTATACTTATTAATAAGAAAAATGAAAGAAAACGAGGTGTTAGAAAACATGGAAAAGTTAACGAAACGCCAGCAAGACATTCTCGACTTTATTAAGCTAAAAGTACAAGAAAAAGGATATCCACCTTCCGTACGTGAAATTGGTCAAGCAGTCGGCCTCGCTTCTAGTTCTACAGTGCACGGACATTTATCACGATTAGAAGAAAAAGGATACATTCGACGCGATCCAACAAAACCACGTGCCATTGAAATTTTAGGTGAAGACCGAATGGATACGGAAACACAATCTGTTATTCAAGTTCCAATTGTCGGAAAAGTTACTGCTGGTTTACCAATTACAGCGGTTGAAAGCGTAGAGGAACATTTCCCACTTCCAGCTAGTATTGTCGCTGGAGCAGACCAAGTGTTCATGTTACGTATTTCTGGAGATAGTATGATTGAAGCTGGTATTTTCGATGGAGATCTAGTTGTTGTTCGCCAACAACAGTCTGCATATAATGGTGAAATTGTAGTCGCTTTAACAGAAGATAATGAAGCAACTGTTAAACGTTTCTATAAAGAAAAAGACCATTTCCGTTTACAACCAGAAAATTCTTCATTAGAACCTATCATTTTAAAACAAGTGTCAGTTATCGGGAAAGTAATTGGCGTATATCGTGATTTACATTAAAAAATAATAAAAAGAAGATAATTACCTTATTTATATACGGTAATTATCTTCTTTTTTGTATTTTGATAGATTTCCATGCATTCTATTTCTTATTAACGAGTTTTAATCGTCACATCTCCAGCAGCCGTTTTACCACTAATCTTTTTACTACCATTTCCAATTGTTACGTTTTTATTTTCTTCATTAAAAATTGTTACATCTCCGGCAGCACTTTGCCCAGTAATTACCGCATCTTGTGGTTTTTCCGATAAAGTAATATCTATATCTCCCGCAGTTGAACTTGCTTCTAGATTATACTTAGAATCATGATCTTGAATATTTATTTCCCCACTTGTTGTTTTTGCGGTCACTTTCCCTAATACCTTCTTAAAATTCACCTCACCAGCTTTTGTCGATCCCTCCACATTCTTAGCCGTTATTTGTTTCAACTCTACTTCTCCAGCAAGTGTTCTAACACTTACGCTATCACTTTTCACATCACTCATTTCGATTTGTCCAGCAGATGAATTTACTTTTACATCTTGGTAAGAGCGTTCGGGCACAAGGAGAGTCAATTTAGACGTTTGAAACCTAAAATCGTAAAAAGAAAAATCAAATGAAGCACCTTTTTCTCTTTCCCCAATAACTTTTAATGTGTCACCATCTTCTGCGATACGAATCTCTTGTTTACGTACATCTCCTGATTGCTTGATATAAAAAGAAGAGTCAGGAGATTTTTGGACAATAATATCCCCGGCATCTAACTTAACTTCTATATTTTTTAATGTTTCGTTTTTAATTACATTTTCTTTATCGCCTTTTTTAGCAGTTTGTACTGCTTTTTCATATGTTTGGGAAATTCCTATTACTCCAATAATGATACAAGCAATAGCGATTAAAAATAGTTTTTTCATCATTTACTCTCCTTTTATCATTTTGAAGTTCCATATTACATATCGTACACACAATCTCTTAAACCACTTTGTACTATAAAAAGCGATAATACATAACAATAAACCTACTCCAACAAACGTTATACTAACGAAAAGATCCAACCATATAAAAGTACCCATAAATACTTTTCCAATAACGAAAAATGGTGTTACTACACTAGCAATACCACCGATCCAAAAAGAAAATATAAAAGCAATAATTGCGACTAACGGTCCTAACACAATAATAAAATTAAACAAACTAAGTCCAATCGCTGCCATAACAGCTCTTGTCACATTTGAAGTCGATGGATTTTTTTTCATTTCATCGAAGCGATACATCGCAAGTAATTCTTTCGCTATTACTTTCGGAGAACCAAGGCCTTGTATTATTTCTGATTCAGTTTTCCCCTCTTCTAGTCCAAACTGAAAGTGCTCTTCATAATCCAATAAAATATCTTGCCTCTCTTCCTCTGGTAACTTTCTAAGATAACTTGATAATTCTTTAAGAAACCCTTCTTTACTCATCCCATTCCACCCCTTCAATAATTTCTTGTACCCCTTTCGCAAAATCACACCATTCTGTTACTAACAAATGAAATTGCGTCTCCCCTTGCTCTGTTAATTGATAATATTTACGAGGTGGCCCTTCCGTAGATTCCTTTAAATACGTTTGAAAATACCCTTCTTTCGTCAAACGACGTAATAAAGGGTATACTGACCCTTCCGATATTAAAAATTTATTAGAAATTTGCTGAACAAGTTCATAACCGTAACTATCTTTACGTTTTACAAGTGCTAATACACAAAGTTCAAGCACACCTTTTTTAAACTGAACGTTCAAGTGCCATCCTCCTTCCCTATCTCAGTACTGTTCAATACACGGTACCTAATTTATCCATAATATACCACTTAGTATTATTTATTGCAAGGTACTAAGCTATATTTATTCCCTAAATTTAGAAAGCGAACTAACAAATCCCTGAATAAGACTGTGTTATAACTAAGCATTCTTCAAGGTTTCATTTCATTTACATTAAATATTAGACTTCATTCACTCTTTCCTCTTGAAGAATCCACTACAACCTTATTCACTATAGCTAATGAGAAAAAGCCCCAATACTTATTGGTATTAGGGCTTTTTCTCATTATTATATATTAATTGAATCTCTATTTGAGAACCTACATACGCGACAAATAATTTAATATCATATTTTATTTCTCATCCCCGTTTCCCAATATTTTTTGCTTAACATCTGATAAATCCTTTGACAACGAACTAAATGCTTTTGCTTGTTCTTCAATGACCTGTTGATTTTTTTCAATAACTTTTTGATATTGTTCTTCGCGCTGTTCATTCTTTTTTTGCGTAGTAAACAGCATCCACACAAATAAAGCTGCGAATGCTCCTTGTTGAATCATTGAATTGAAGATTTGTTCTTCCATCGTTCTCATCTCCTTTTCAAAAATTAAAAAGAATCACACGAGTGACCCTACTCTAATATCCTTATCTCACATTAAAATGTTCTTCTTTTACCCATGTATTTTGTCCAATATCGATATAACCATCTTTTCTTGCAAAAATCCCATATGGATAAGATCCATCTACATTTCCTTTATAATTTCCATTTGGACCATCATATGTGTTAATACCATAACCTGCTGGATATTTTGAATAAGCATGGAACCACTCTACTTCAAAGTGTTCTTCTTTTGCCCATGCTTCCCAACCTAGGCACAACATATTTTCATTCCCACCATACCAAGCAGCATCTATAATTAAATATGGCGTTTTTGTATTAATGACATGACCTGTGAACCAGGCATCTTTTCCAGGGCCACTATATAAATTGATACCCGATCCTTCTGGGTATTTAGATGTTGCGATACCTAGCCCTTTTGGTTGTAGTGGTTTATTATTATCTTTATTAAATGTTTTGTTTATCTTCTCAATAAATTGATCCAATCTTCCTTCATCAAGCATTCGATGTGGGCAATGCTTTCCACTCCATGATTTATGTGTACGTATATTATTAATTGTAATATTAAATTGTTTCATTAACTGAGCAATAACAATTACTGCATTATCTTCTGCTTTATAATATCTATCTCCACCGCTTAAAGAGTAACAAATTTCTACCCCGATAGATTTACGATTACCATTCCCGTTACCATCACCGGCATGCCAAGCATTACGATCAAACGGAATACCTTGTACCGCTTCTTTGTCATCTACTGCAACATGAAACGACACTGAATTATTATTTCCAATCATATACGATATCTCATTTTCTGCTGATGCATCATTGTACGTATTATGTACTGTGATGAATTCTGGTGTCATTGTATTGGGACACTTTATACCATATTTACTTGGATCCACTAATTTTTTTCTAATTTCCATTACTGAACATCTCCTTTTTCTTTTATTTTTTATCATTTAAAATTCCACTGAATTATTAAGTACATCTAGAGACTAAATACTCATACGGGCCGTATTTTATATAATAGGCTATGGTCCTCACATTCAAAAAAGAAAAAGAGCAACCTTTTACATCAGTTGCTCTTTCAAAAATTCCACTCTATATTCTGCACAGCATTTTACAGATATTACTCTCACCTCAAGAGGTATGATAACAAGTTTTTTCATCCTACTTAATACATACAGATTTAAAGATGTTATCTTACATTAAAGTGCTCTTCTTTTACCCATGTATTTTGTCCAATATCGATATAACCATCTTTTCTTGCAAAAATCCCATATGGATAAGATCCATCTACATTTCCTTTATAATTTCCATTTGGACCATCATATGTGTTAATACCATAACCTGCTGGATATTTTGAATAAGCATGGAACCACTCTACTTCAAAGTGTTCTTCTTTTGCCCATGCTTCCCAACCTAGGCACAACATATTTTCATTCCCACCATACCAAGCAGCATCTATAATTAAATATGGCATTTTTGTATTAATGACATGACCTGTGAACCAAGCATCTTTTCCAGGGCCACTATATAAATTGATACCCGATCCTTCTGGGTATTTAGACGTTGCGATACCTAGCCCTTTTGGTTGTAGTGGTTTATTAGAAGGATCTGTTGTACCACCACCGTCTCCTTTTCCTAAGTAATCTAATGGATTCACAGCATTACTCTTATTAACGTTCCAAGACCCTTTATGCAATTCAAAATGTAGATGTTGACCAGTAACTTCTCCCGTGCTACCCATAACTCCAATAGTTTGTCCTTGCGTAACATAATCACCTTCTTTCACCGTTCGAGAACCGCTACGCATATGAGCATATACTGTTTCCCATGTAACCCCATCAATAGTGTGCACAATCATAATACATTCACCATAACTAGATGAAACATAAGAACGACTAACTCGTCCGCTAGCCGCTGCATAAATCGGATGATAACCCAATTCAGCCAGATCTATCCCATGATGATCTGGTCTACTCCCCCTAAAACCACTTGTTACTCTCGTTGTATCGGTTGGATAAATAAATTTTGCCATAATAATCTTCCTTCCTATTTATAAGTGATATAAAAAGGCACTTATAAAAGCACCCTTTCATAACATTTTTTCTTTATATTTAAATTTAATATTTATAATCGCAGAATAAGAAACCCTTTGTTATTACCTTACATTAAAATGTTCTTCTTTTACCCATGTATTTTGTCCAATATCGATATAGCCATCTTTTCTCGCAAAAACGCCATATGGATAAGATCCATCTACATTTCCTTTATAATTTCCATTTGGACCATCATATGTGTTAATACCATAACCTGCTGGATATTTTGAATAAGCATGGAACCACTCTACTTCAAAGTGTTCTTCTTTTGCCCATGCTTCCCAACCTAGGCACAACATATTTTCATTCCCACCATACCAAGCAGCATCTATAATTAAATATGGCATTTTTGTATTAATGACATGACCTGTGAACCAAGCATCTTTTCCAGGGCCACTATATAAATTGATACCCGATCCTTCTGGGTATTTAGACGTTGCAATTCCTAGTCCTTTTGGTTGTAACGGTTTATTGTCACCACCATCAGTTCCTCCGTTAAAATCAACATATTGCTTAACAATTTCAGAGTAGAAGAAATTCCCCCCATTTTTATATCGATAACCACCATTGTAGGCAACAGCGATAGGGTGACTATATTTCACCATAGCACCAGTTGTATTTCCGAGTGATGGAGCAACAACCGTTTTAGAATACAAATCTGCTACCGGTAATGAATGCTGTTTATTGTTAGAAGCTAACCAGCGAAGGTAAGCTCGTCCAAAATTATACGATTGAACAACGGCACTTAAATCTGTAATACCATTTTTCTTTGCATCATCAAAAGCTCCCTTTAAATGCTTTACTCCGTAATAAATTGAATCCTTAGGATTTTTAATTGTATTCATTGGCCAACCTTGTGATTCACTGGACTGCATAATATCGGGGGTTGTTTCAGAGTTCCCTCCACTTTCCACCATAATAATTCCAAGTACGTAAGGAACTAACTCAGGTACTCCTTGTGCGGAACATTCACTTTCTACCATTGATTGCCAACGTAACACTTGTTGTGGCAAATTCTTTGTTTTGACTGAAGCAGCTAATAAATTCATCATTAAACATCTCCTTATTTGCTATTATTTTCGCCTGTAAACCTACTACTTTACTAAATATAACCGGAAGCTAAATGCCCATTTATCTATAAAATCACTTCATGTTACTCACCTTCTTTCACAACAAAAAGAGCAACCATAAAAATAGTTGCCCTTTCGTCGAAATCTTATATTACTACTATAAATCACTTTTTCAATACTTTCTGTACACTGCATGTATCCTACAAAAAGGTAACACTAAAATCCATCTAAAAACTTGACAATCTTCCTTATTTCAGCGTGTTTTCGGCGTATATAGCCTGTACTATAATGTAATTCAAACGCAATTTGCTCTAAAGTCATTCCATCAACATATTTCATTTTAAGTATTTGATGATCCAGTCCTGTAAACTTATTAATCAAAAGCTTTAAATCACACTCTTCATTCATTTTATGAGCTAATTCATATTCAATTGCTTCAATACGCCCTTCTACCTTAGCCCCTTCCGATTCAGCGGTTAATCTTACATTTTGCAAATCACCGCTAATCCAACGCTTCAATTCGGCTTTTGATTTATCTAAGTTGTATTCTAAATAAGCAATTTCTTCTTCTAACTTCTTATAATCTTTGAGCCATTCGAACACTTACTGATTCACCCACTTCCGTTCTTTTTACAAAGTCTCTTAACACTAATTTAATAGAATGAATATGCTTATTAGCTTTTTCAATCTTTATTACTTGTAAATTATCTTTCATTTTATAAACACAACCCTTTCCTAACATTTTTTACCCTCTATTGATAAGTTCATTACATCTTTAGAATTCCGATATCGTAAGTAATTCCTGAATCCTTTTGAAAAAACTTCTAACAGTCCCCATAGAACCTTAAGAAAGAAACTGAAATTACAAATGGTTCATACTTGATCCAAACATTCACTACTATCTTTATAATACTGTTCACTATGCATTGGGAATCTTTAAAGAATATAATTGTATTATTATTTTATTAACATAACATATTTTAAAATAACAAAATCACCTAACATTTTTTCTTATGACTTATATTTATTTAACACTTCTTGTAATCTCTCACGCTCTTCATCAGTAGACTGCACGGTTTTTCTTTCCCCTTCTAGATTTGTTGATTCATCATCTTTATATAACCAATCGGGTACAATCTCTTTTCTATTTGAATACTTCCTACCTGTCTCGTTATATTTCTTTTTCTTGCTCATTTCGAAACGTCTATCTAGTGTAGCCACATCAACTAATGTTTTAACTTCTTGCTCCTTCCAATTCCTCAATATAGCCTTAATGTAGTTCCATCTTGGTGCATTCTCATCAACGGCTTTATTAATTGCATGCTGAATTAACTCATCACTAAACAAATTACAAAAATCCCCCAACTCTGCAATTGCAATTTCACTTAACGGAATGCCCATCCCCTTAATAAAGTTACAACTTACTTTAACCCTCTCATTGATGAATACACGAGAGTCTAATTTATCCATATCATCATAATGATTAGTATTTTGTATATTAGTATTTCGTTTATTAGTAATTAGTCTATTAGTATTTAGTAGTGTCTGATTTTCCACATATAGCTTTACCACATCTTGGTTTTCCACTTGTGGCATGTTCCTTTGTGGCGTTTCGTAAATTTCCGTATCCCACCTTGTAATTTTTTGGGTATTCCCATCACGAACAGGATAACGTTTTACATAACCTAATTCTTTTAATTCCTTAAAACCTGTACGGAGCGAATCTTCTCCATCCTTAGCATGTCGAGCTAATTCGCTAATATGAAAAGTCCAATCGTCTGGTAATGTAAGCGCATAGGCTAAGATTCCTTTCGCTTTCCATGACAACCTTTCATCTTTTAAACCAGTATTATTTATAACGGAATAATTACTATCTTTTTTCACTCGAATAATCCCCATACTAGCCACCTCATAAATTCTCAAAAACGGTATTCAATGTTATACTTATCTAGAGATATTTTTTCTTATAGAATCCGCTGCAACGGATTCTTTTCTTATGCATTCATTCAAAACAATCATGCTATCCATATCTATTTTCTTCTAAACCTCTCTTATTCCTCAAATTCAACATCCACTTGAATTTCGATATTCATTGGAATTTCTTGTGTTATACGAATCACATTTTGACTCATTCCTTTTTGAATAAGCTTTCTAACCTGCTCTTTTGCATCTTCTTTTGTTTTAAATTCACTGACAGTTGGTAACCCTGCTAAACTGCTAGTAATCACTAAAATCTTTCTTTGCATGTTCTTTCCTCCTACTGAATGTCTGCCATATTTATTTGTGAGTTTTTAACTGTAATTTCTTCATTTAAAACAGTTGGAATTGAATATTCTTCATTAATAATTTGTATTGCTCTATCCAAATGATGACGCTTAATAGCTTTATAACTATTCACACCAAATTCCCGATGTAACTGACTGTAAATGTCTCTATATAACTTCCTTCTAAGGCCGATATCCTGATAAGAATTTGAATTTTTACCTCCCAATAACATAACACCTAACCTTTTTACAGCCCTTGTTATTTCTTCACACTCGATAGCATAAAGCGGCGTATTTTCTCGCAATCCCCTCACCTCAGACTTAATCTCTTGTATCTCCTGAGTATGCCCTTCTAACGCAGCAAATGTTAACTTTAACCCCCCCATTGGATCCTTTGGCACATTTTGTTGATTTTGTATATACTGCTTCATTCGTTTGAACTCTTTCATAAATTTAATTTTCATTCCAACCGCTTCTCTACTGGTATATCCCATAACAAGTAACGTGAATGCTTCTTCTGTTAAATCATAT
Organism: Bacillus sp. 2D03; assembly: GCF_003946765.1. Classification (NCBI taxonomy): domain Bacteria; kingdom Bacillati; phylum Bacillota; class Bacilli; order Caryophanales; family Bacillaceae; genus Bacillus; species Bacillus sp. 2D03. The sequence continues at coordinate 248,388 of NZ_RPSJ01000010.1, forward strand.
TTAGAGATTCGCCTGTTCTTTGAATTAACATAAGTGGACTCGTGAAAATTTTCTCCTCCAAACTCTTCATCTACATATACAATTTGTTTTCGAACTTCCTTCAAAACGTCCAAGTGATTTTTTTTGAATATCTTCGCAATTACCAAACTATCCGTTACTACTTTGCCATCAACTTCAAATACTAATGAACTATGTACTGATGAGTCAGTTAATTGCCCCATCCTCATCTCCTCCTCACTACTAATTTTGGGCTATCTTTATTGCATTGAGATAATTTCGCACTACCCATAATTCGTTACTTTCTTTTTACAGATTAACTAGTTATCGGAATTTAAATTAAATACTTTGATATGAACCCTCTTATTAAATCATCATTCAATAATTCGATTATAGCGTTACATTTTAAGTAAATCTCCTCCGATTTCAATTCGCTTCATTTTCTTCAAATTCAAAAAGATATTCCAAACTATGTTCTGGAAAAAAAGTTTTCTTAATTTCAAAAGCTTCATCATAATAAAAACGAAATTTACCATTTATTTTGTCGCTCACTGTTGCGTGGCGAAGTTTCAGATGCGAAGAAATTTGTGTAATCATAATTCTTTTTCTCGCCATCTCTGCACGCAAATTCGGATACATTGACTCACCACCTTTTTGTACGATATTGCGTTCATTTCCATTTAAATATAAACTCAATTTCGTATTTAGTCAATAAAATAACGTATTAAAATACTCAATTTCGTATACTTTTCTATTTACTAACAAATCTAGTTAGGTTATGATATATACAGAAATACGCAATATCGTATACATTTTAATAAGAAAGATGGTGAAAGTAATGAAAAAAGCAGAGGTTGTAACACGCTTAATAAAAGAAGCTGGCTATAGCAAAAGAGCCTTCGCCGAAAAAATAGGTCTCCCCCCCACAACACTGCAATCCATGTTATCAAGAGGGATTGGCAAAGCATCTGTTGATAATGTGATAAAAGTTTGTAAGGGATTAGGAATCACTACTGATGATTTAGAAAGACTCGCAACTCAAGAGGACAATACTGTTAAAGAAGAAGTTTCTATTTATGAAACCATCCAAAACGATCAATCAAATATTATTCATATTCCTATCATTGGTTCGGTAGCCGCCGGTACACCTATATTCGCCGAAGAAAATATTGAAGGCTATTTACCAATGCTAAGTACATTTTTAAACAAGCGTAAAAAGTATTTTTATCTTACTGTAAAAGGCACTAGCATGAATCTCGAATTCCCTGATGGTTCTTATGTTTTAGTAGAGGAAACTCCTTATGTTGAAAACGGACAAATTGCCGTTGTAAAAGTCAATGGTTATGATGCTACCGTGAAAAAGATTTCAAAATCCGGAAGCATCATTACTTTAATACCATTGAGTAATGACCCTATCCACGAACCAAAAACTTACGACCTTTCAGCTGAAGATGTAAAAATAATTGGTCGCGTTGTACAGGCAGTAAAGAATTATTAAGTTATAGCACAAGTGATTTAAAAAAAGATAAAATCAATTCTTTTGAAAAAATTTTCTTAGTAACATGATTCAAAATAACCAAAAACAATCCATTATCTAGTAGTTAATATATCCAATAAGTTCACTTAAAAAAGCCCTGATACCGTAGTATCAAGGCTTTTTTATTTCACAAATTATATAAAACTTACGTTTATCTGATAATGTTTTTCTATGATTTCACTACTTGTTATTAATTATTAGCTTTTATGTGGTTGTTTTTCATTTTGCAACCACATAAAATTGTAATAATAGGGAATTAAAAAACCCTTGATACGAGTTGTATCAAGGGTTCAAGCCTCTTAGTATAGAGACATATATTGATCGCGTTCCCATTGGTGAACTTGTGTTCTAAATATATCCCACTCAATCTCTTTCGCTTCGATGAAGTGCTCAAGTAAGTGTTCTCCTAGTGCACCGCATACTACTTCATTAGATTGTAATGTAACTAATGCTTGCGCTAATGTTGCTGGTAAGTCAACGATACCTGCTTCTTCGCGCTCTTCTTTTGTCATTACATAGATGTTACGATCTACTGCTGCTGGTGGAGTTAATTTGTTTTTAATTCCATCAAGACCTGCAGCTAATAATGTAGCCATTACTAAATATGGGTTTGCAGCCGGGTCAACACTACGTACTTCTACGCGTGTACTAATACCACGAGATGCAGGGATACGTACTAACGGGCTACGGTTTTGTGCAGACCATGCTACGTAACAAGGCGCTTCATATCCAGGTACTAGACGTTTGTATGAGTTTACAGTTGGGTTTGCTATCGCTGTAAATGCTGGTGCATGTTTTAAAATACCTGCGATGAAGTGACGAGCATCATCACTTAATTGTAAGTCACCGTTTGCATCAAAGAATACGTTCTCACCGTTTTTAAATAATGATAAGTTACAGTGCATACCTGAACCGTTCACACCGTATAGTGGTTTTGGCATAAACGTTGCGTGTAAACCATGTTTACGAGCAATTGTTTTTACAACAAGTTTGAATGTTTGAATGTCATCACATGAGCGAATTGCATTTGCATATTTAAAGTCAATTTCGTGCTGCCCTGGAGCAACCTCATGGTGAGATGCTTCAATTTCAAATCCCATTTCTTCAAGTTCAAGAACGATATCACGACGACAGTTTTCCCCTAGATCCATCGGCGCAAGGTCGAAGTATCCACCGTTATCGTTTAGTTCTAATGTTGGATTTCCTTTTTCATCAACCTTAAATAGGAAGAATTCTGGCTCTGGTCCAAGATTGAAGTCTGAAAATCCTAAAGCTTCCATTTCTTTTAACACACGTTTTAAGTTGTTACGTGGGTCTCCATCAAATGGAGTGCCATCTGCATTGTAAATATCACAGATTAGTCGAGCTACTTTACCTTTTTCAGCTGTCCAAGGGAAAATTACCCAAGTGTCTAAATCAGGATATAAATACATATCAGATTCTTCAATACGTACGAAACCTTCAATCGAAGATCCATCAAACATCATTTTGTTATCAAGAGCTTTCGTTAATTGTCTCACTGGAATCTCTACGTTTTTAATTACCCCTAAAAGGTCCGTAAATTGTAAACGGATATACTTTACATTCTCTTCTTTCGCCAAACGGAAAATATCTTCTTTTGTGTATCTAGACATTATAAATTCCTCCTTAGTCCCTCTAATCGCCTTCAGAATCAGTTATCTTTAGTGAAAAAATCTTGAAATGTCACCTTGTCGCAATGAAGTTCGATTGAATCTACCTGTATGTTGTAGTTCGTCTCGAAGTATTTTGCGAAGCTCAGTTTTTGAAATTTCTTTCGTTTCTTCTTTTACTTTCACTGCTTCTGTTTGATTTTCTTTCATTAGTAACACTTGTTTAATACCAGCCATATTCAAGCCTTGATCTAACAAATCTTTAATTTCTAACAACTTATCTACATCGTTAAATGAAAATAATCTACGATTCCCCTTTGTACGGGTTGGAGAAACAAGATTATGCTCTTCATAGTAGCGAATTTGACGTGCAGACAATTGTGTTAAATCCATAACAATACCAATAGGAAACAGCGGGGCAGAACGTCTATCTTCTTTCATTTTTCAGTTCCTCCTTCGCCTTAACTGCTTCTCATTTTATACTATGTTATGTTTAGTGTCAATAGATGTTAGCTTTTCTTACATGATTTTTTATAAATTTTTTTATGAATTTTTTCATTCTTTTTTCTAATCGCATAAATCATTACTTTTATACGAAAAAAGCTGCCGAAATCGACAGCTTCCCTTTAAGAAATTGTTAATAAATTCTTTTCAATCAATTCGTCAATCGCAGAACAAATCGCAATTTTAACATGCGAATACGTTAAGCCACCTTGCACATACGCAACATATGGCGGTCTAATTGGACCATCAGCAGACAATTCAATACTTGCACCTTGAATAAATGTTCCCGCAGCCATAATTACATCATCTTCATAACCTGGCATATAGTTTGCATACGGAGTAAAATGCGAATTAATTGGAGATGCATATTGAATCGCTTGGCAGAAGGCAATCATACGGTCTTTATCATCAAATTGAACAGATTGAATTAAGTCTGTTCTTGGTGCATTCCACGCTGGTGACGTGTTCATTCCTAACTTTTCTAAAAACGCAGCTGTAAAAATTGCACCTTTCAGCGCTTGTCCTGCAACATGTGGCGCTAAGAAGAACCCTTGATACATTTCTTGCAGACTGTATAAAGACGCTCCAGCTTCAGCGCCAATTCCCGGAGATGTTAAACGATATGCACACGCTTCAACATACTGTTCTTTCCCGACAATATAACCACCAGTTTTAACAATTCCGCCGCCCGGGTTTTTAATAAGCGAACCCGCCATTAAATCTGCACCAACATGACATGGCTCTTGCTCTTCAATAAACTCGCCATAACAGTTATCTACAAACACAACAACATCAGGTTTAATTTCTTTAACAAACGCGATCATCTCTTTAATTTGAGAAATAGTAAACGACGGACGAGTAGCATAACCTTTCGAGCGCTGAATACCGATCATTTTCGTATTATTATGAATCGCTGCTGCAACAGCCTCAAAATCAACAAGCCCAGCTTCAGTTAGCGGAACTGCATTGTAACCGATATTATATTCTTTAAATGAACCTACACCTTTCCCACGTACACCAACAATTTCCTCTAACGTATCATACGGTTTCCCAGTGATATACAATAACTCATCTCCCGGGCGTAAAATACCAAATAAAGCTGTAGAGATAGCGTGAGTACCTGAAATAATTTGCGGACGAACAAGTCCAGCTTCCGCCCCAAATACATCAGCATACACTTTTTCTAACGTATCACGGCCAATATCATCATAACCATAACCTGTTGTCGGGATAAAATGCGAGTCACTAATTTTATGTTTACGAAAACTTTCTAATACACGAAACTGATTGCTTTCAATTACTTCATCCGCACGTTTATGTACTTCTGTAATCTGACTCTCTACTTCTTTTACGATTGGAGCAATTTTTTCTCCATTTTTCAAACGATCAAACATTTTTATTGTCTCCTTCTTCCACTAAAAATCTCTTTAATTGCACATTAAGCGATGAATGAGTAAAAATATACCCTGCACAATCATATACAAATTTATCTTCTAGAAACTCCATCTTTGCTAATAGAGTTTCCGTCTTTAAAAGCGTTAACAACTTACCTTCACTCGGAGGGATTTCCACTCGATAACAATCCATTTCTTTCTTCAGCTTCGTTTCTATCGCTTCTTTTATACGCAATAAATCATTTTCTTCAAAAGCACTAGTCATTAAGAAATCACTTTTCGGAAACGGAATAAAGTTTTGATGTAATTCATCTTTTTTATTATATAACGTAATAATAGGAATATGGTTAATTTCAAGTTCTGATAATAATTGTTTTACTGTTTTTTCATGCCCTATGTAGTTAGGATCCGCGGAATCAACTACATGTAAAATGACATCTGCTTCCCCCGCTTCTTCCAGCGTTGAACGAAAAGCAGCGATTAATGAAGTGGGTAAATCTTGTATAAAACCAACAGTATCAGTTAGTAATACTGTATAACCAGAAGGTAACGGCATCTTCCTCGTCGTTGGGTCTAATGTTGCAAACAGAAGGTTTTCTTCAAACGTATCAGCTTCCGTTAATCTATTAAACAGTGTCGATTTCCCTGCATTTGTATACCCTATTAACGAAACTTGAAATACTTTATTATCTTTTCTTCTCTCACGATATCTTTTTCGATGTTCCACAACAACTGCAAGTTGTTTCTTTATTTCATCAATACGGGATCGAATATGACGACGATCCGTCTCTAATTTCGTCTCACCCGGTCCTCTCGTTCCAATACCACCACCAAGACGCGATAAGGACAATCCTTGCCCCATAAGACGCGGCATTGTATATTGCAACTGAGCTAATTCTACTTGAAGCTTACCTTCCCTCGACTTCGCACGTTGCGCAAAAATATCCAGTATTAGTTGCGTTCGATCAATTACTCTCGCATCTAATACTGAGGATAAATTCCGAATTTGACTCGGCGTTAATTCATTATTAAATACAATAACATCCGGCTCTAACTCTTCAGTTAACATTGTAAGCTCTTCTAATTTCCCTTTACCTATGTAAGTTGCCGGATGAAACTTTGGTCGTTTTTGCGTTGTTGACACTAACAATTCTGCTCGTGCAGTCTTCGCTAGTGATGCAAGCTCTTTCATGGAATGCATAAATTTCTCATCATCATCTTGTGGCAATTGACAGCCTACTAATATGACTTTTTCTTTTTCTTCCATCAAATATGTTCACTCATCCTTTTCGAAATTTAAACCTTCTAATATAATAGCAGAGGAAGCACATTTCATCTAGTTAGCGGGGGAGAAAATTCATGGCATGGGAGATTTTTAGCATCATAGGCACAATTGCTTTCGCACTAAGCGGAGCCATTGTTGCAATGGAAGAGGATTATGATATTTTCGGGGTGTATATTTTAGGAATGGCAACCGCATTTGGGGGAGGTGCCCTTCGTAATTTATTAATCGGTTATCCGATTGTCGCGTTTTGGCAACAAGACATGTTATTCCAAATCGCACTTTTATCAATGACTATTATTTTTCTTTTTCCAAATAAGTTAATTAGACATTGGAAAAAGTGGGAAAATATCACTGACGCTATCGGTTTATCAGCATTTGCTGTACAAGGAGCATTATATGCCCAAAAATTAAATTTACCAATTAGCGCCACAATTGTAGCAGCTGTTTTAACTGGTATCGGCGGCGGTATCATTCGCGATCTTTTAGCCCGCAGAAAACCTCTCGTTCTTCGAGCTGAAGTATATGCCTTTTGGACAATTTTAGCAGGTTTCTTAATTGGAGCTCAAATTATTGTTAGCGATTGGGCTCTTTACATTCTATTCATTTTAATTGTTTGCTTCCGCATGGTTTCTATTCATTACAAATGGCATTTACCGCACAGACGTATCGAAACGAAAGAACGTTCAATGCATAAATAGCAATCTAACCTCTTTACATATCGTAAAGAGGTTTTTCTTTTCTAACGATTTTTTCTTTATATAATGTTTATACTAATTTTTAAAGTGAGGTGAATACAAATGACAAACCACGTTAATAAAGGAGCTCAAAAAAGCTCAGTAAATCAATTTGGACACGATCCTAATTCAGCACACGAAAAGAGCGCTAAAATGGAACACTTCCATAAAACACACCAAGAAAAAGCAAAAAAAGAGTAAACGAACTTATACACAAAAATCGACGCACAGTTTATGTACTGTGCGTCTCCTCTTCGAGCATCAAATCCATACTCGATATTCCAATTAAATCATTTTTATCATACGCATCTTCTTGCAACAACCGCATCGCCTGTGTACGAATTGATTTTTCAACAATATTCCGTACATATCGCCCATTACTAAACGATGTAATTTGCGACGAATACTTCACCGCATGTAAATGATCCCTAAATTTCCATTCAGCTTCTTTTGATAACTGATATTCACGATCTTCATACATTCTCTTCCCAATTTCCAATAGCTGATTTACCGAGTAATCCGCAAACTCAATAATAAATGGAAAACGAGATTGAAGCCCTGGATTTAATGAAAGAAAGTGATTCATCTCTCTTGAATATCCAGCTAAAATCAATACAAAACCATGTTGTTTATCTTCCATATGTTTTACAAGCGTATCAATTGCTTCTTTTCCAAAGTCCTTCTCTCCTCCTCGAGCTAAAGAATACGCCTCATCAATAAACAAAATACCTCCCATTGCTTTTTTTATTAAATCTCTTGTTTTTTGGGCTGTATGGCCGATGTACTCTCCTACAAGGTCAGCACGTTCAGCTTCAACCAAGTGGCCTTTCGATAGAATATTCATCTCAAACAGCAATTTTCCTATCATTCTAGCAACAGTTGTCTTCCCTGTACCTGGATTCCCTTTAAACAGCATATGAAGTACTTGCTTCTCTGACTTCAATCCCTTTTCTTGTCTTTTTTTATTCACATAAATCCAAGCATATATTTCTTTTATTATCTTTTTTATATCCTCCATCCCAACAAGCTTCCCCATCTCTTCTTCAATTCTCTGCAGCATTTCATGTTTAATTGCAGTTTCATTTGAAATTACCGTTTTATTTTCTGCGGCTGGCAAAGAAATTTTCTTTCGATGGTTTAACACAATATTAATTTGATTGTTGTTTTTCTTTCGCATCGATTGTTCCATACAATCACCTCATTTTATCCACTCACCAAATATTATTATTCCTGTCCCCCTTGTAAATGCCTATTTTCAGAAAAGTTTGCTATAATATAAGAAATAATTAAGGTGGTGGGACTATGGAGACAACGGAATTCCATGATACAATACAAGCCTTTTCTATTTTTTTATTGAATAAAGGCCGAAAACCCTCAACTATTAAACGTTATGTTTATGACATTGAAGACTTCGGACATTGGTTAGAAAAAAACAAAAAGCTCCCTTCCAGTAATATATGGGCTACACTTTGTACAAAAGACTACGAAGATTACTTTTCCGATTTAAAAACGAATCGACATTACTCAGAAAAAACGATGCATCGTGTATTTATTGTACTAAATAGAATGCATCATTTTCTAAACATTCCTAATCCATTGAAGAATATGGAAATATCTATTCAACCAGACCGTACACTTCGTAACGAAGATTTCATTTCACCTGATGAAGAAAAAAGGTTAAAGTATATAGTCACTTCATTAGAAGGACTTTCAGAAAAACAACTTCCTGTGCGCCCTTTATTAATGGATCGCAATATTGCTATTTTAAATCTATTGATTGACTACGGTTTATCCTTACAGGAACTTACAGCATTAACAATGCATCACGTTCACTTTGAAACTAATACATTATCAATCCCAGCAACCGCAGGTGTAGAAAGAACAATTACATTAGCAAAAGAAGACAAAAAACAACTATATAATTATTACAAAAGCATCCCAGAACCAGTTCGTCCTAAATACCATAGTGATGATCCATTATTTGTCGCATTCGATTTTAACCGTGGAACATACAGGTGGGTATATGAAAATGATGCACCAAAGGCATTAACGGAAATTGCTATACAAAAAATGATTCGCCTCGAAGTGGCTAGAGCCAATTTACGTAAAGGAATTTCAGGACAACATTTTCGTAACACCTATATTTTAAACTTAATAAAAAAAGAAACTCCTGAATCAGAAATTATAAAACTCGCTGGATTCAAATCAAAAATTTCCTTAAAGCGATATTATCAATACGCAGAAAATAGAAAAAACGCCTTATTGTAAGGCGTTTTTTCTATTTTTTCTTTAAACAAACGATTTTACTATGACCATTTAACTAATTTCTGCATCTACTATGATGAGTTTCGTTCACATTTTCGTGAGAAAGGAGAGATTTAATGTCTCGTTATAACGACAATCAAAACAAATTCTCCAAACCATGCTTTCCAAGTAGCGCCGGACGAATCCCAAATACTCCATCAATCCCAATTACTAAAGCTCAGCTTAGAACATTTCGTGCGATTATTATTGATTTAACAAAAATAATCCCAAAACTTTTCGCAAATCCATCTCCCCAAAATATTGAAGATCTAATCGATACATTGAACCTACTAAGTAAATTTATTTGTTCACTAGATGCTACTTCCTCCCTGAAAGCACAAGGGTTAGCTATTATTAAAAACTTAATAACTATATTAAGAAATCCAACCTTTGTAGCAAGCGCTGTATTTATTGAGCTTCAAAATCTCATTAACTATTTACTATACATTACAAAATTATTCCGAATTGACCCTTGCACACTTCAAGAGCTCCTTAAATTAATAGCAGCATTACAAACTGCTCTAGTTAATTCTGCTTCGTTCATTCAAGGACCTACCGGACCTACTGGACCAGCAGGCGCTACTGGTGCCACTGGGCCTCGAGGTAACACGGGCGCTACTGGCGCTACCGGTGCCACTGGACCTCGAGGTAACACGGGCGCTACTGGCGCTACCGGTGCCACTGGACCTCGAGGTAACACGGGCGCTACTGGCGCTACTGGGCCTCGAGGTAATACGGGCGCTACTGGCGCTACTGGGCCTCAAGGTAACACGGGCGCTACTGGCGCTACCGGTGCCACCGGGCCTCGAGGTAACACAGGCGCTACCGGCGCTACTGGGCCTCAAGGTAACACTGGTGTTACCGGCGCTACTGGGCCTCAAGGTAACACGGGCGCTACTGGCGCTACCGGTGCCACTGGACCTCAAGGTAACACTGGCGCTACCGGTGCCACTGGACCTCAAGGTGCTCAAGGTAACACGGGCGCTACCGGACCTCAAGGTGTTCAAGGTAACACTGGTGCTACTGGACCTCAAGGTGCTCAAGGTAACACGGGCGCTACCGGACCTCAAGGTGTTCAAGGTAACACGGGTGCTACTGGACCTCAAGGTGCTCAAGGTAACACGGGCGCTACCGGACCTCAAGGTGTTCAAGGTAACACGGGTGCTACGGGCGCTACCGGTGCCACTGGACCTCAAGGTGTTCAAGGTAACACTGGTGCTACTGGACCTCAAGGTGCTCAAGGTAACACGGGCGCTACCGGACCTCAAGGTGTTCAAGGTAACACTGGTGCTACTGGCGCTACTGGACCTCAGGGACCTCAAGGTAACACTGGTGCTACCGGCGCTACTGGTGCCACTGGACCTCAAGGTGTTCAAGGTAACACTGGTGCTACTGGCGCTACTGGACCTCAAGGTGCTCAAGGTAACACAGGTGCTACCGGCGCTACTGGACCTCAAGGTGCTCAAGGTAACACGGGTGCTACTGGCGCTACCGGTGCCACTGGACCTCAAGGTGCTCAAGGTAACACGGGTGCTACTGGTGCTACTGGACCTCAAGGTGCTCAAGGTAACACAGGCGCTACCGGACCTCAAGGCGCTCAAGGTAACACGGGTGCTACTGGACCTCAAGGTGCTCAAGGTAACACAGGTGCTACTGGTGCTACTGGCGCTACTGGACCTCAGGGACCTCAAGGTAACACGGGTGCTACTGGACCTCAAGGTGTTCAAGGTAACACTGGCGCTACCGGACCTCAAGGCGCTCAAGGTAACACGGGTGCTACTGGCGCTACTGGACCTCAAGGTGCTCAAGGTAACACAGGTGCTACTGGTGCTACTGGCGCTACTGGCGCTACTGGCGCTACTGGCGCTACTGGACCTCAGGGACCTCAAGGTAACACGGGTGCTACTGGACCTCAAGGTGTTCAAGGTAACACTGGCGCTACCGGACCTCAAGGCATTCAAGGACCAACGGGTGCTACTGGTGCTACTGGCATAGGAGTTACTGGACCTACTGGACCTTCTGGTGGACCTACCGGACCTACTGGGCCTACTGGGCCTACTGGACCTAGCTTCCCTATAGCAACAATTGTTGTAACAAACAATATTCAGCAAACAGTACTGCAATTTAATAATTTTATTTTTAGTACTGCAATTAACGTAAACAATATTATCTTCAACGGCACAGATACAGTTACTGTTATTAATGGTGGTATTTATGTAATTAGCGTATCCATTTCTACAACTGCGCCAGGATGCGCTCCACTCGGAGTAGGAATTTCAATTAATGGAGCAGTCGCAACTGATAATTTCTCTTCAAATTTAATAGGCGACTCACTTTCATTTACTACAATAGAAACATTAGCAGCTGGTGCAAGAATTTCTGTTCAATCTACTCTTAATGAGATTACGATCCCTGCGACAGGAAATACTAACATCCGCCTTACTGTATTTAGAATCGCTTAAATTTCATCATATATTGTTTATGACAAATAAAAAAAGAGCGAGGAAACTGAACTGCACCCCAATTGTTAGACACAGTCTAACAATTGGAGGTGCAGTTTTTCTATGGCTAAATTTACAGCTGATGAAAAAATACAAATCGTTCTACGTTATTTGAACGGGAATGAAAGTTATCGAGAAATGGGTAGATCGCTCGGTATAAGTGACACAATCATTTTGAATTGGGTAAACCAATATAAACAGAATGGTCTGGAAGCTTTTCTAAAACGATGTACAAATTACACACAAC